>DIWI01000021.1 GCA_002428415.1 Clostridiaceae bacterium UBA6110 | reverse complement strand
GCATGGAATGCGCATCTCTGGAGGACTGACAATTCAAGCACCTTGATCCTCTTTGTTATACCGTTTGCCTCGATTATTGCCTTTATTGCATTGCCTGCTCCGCCAAGCTGAGCATGGCCGAAGCTGTCGTGGCTCTGAGCTTTGGTTGCAGCGAGGAAATCACCGTTAGGGTACTTGACGCCCTCAGAAGCAACTATGTACACATGGTTCTTCTTCTCGAAGGTTTCCTTAACCTTTGCGGCAAAGGCAGCCTCATCGAACGGTACCTCAGGAAGAAGTATGAAGTCTGCGCACTGTCTGCCATTGTACCTGGCAAGGCAGGCGGATGCTGCAAGCCATCCGGCATCTCGGCCCATGGTCTCGACTATGAAGATCCCGTTGTTGGTGTATACAAGTGAATCAAGATAGCTCTCAAGTACGCTTGTAGCAATGTATTTTGCAGCCGAGCCGAAGCCTGGCGTATGGTCTATTACCATCAGGTCGTTGTCGACCGTCTTGGGTATTCCGTTNNCGGCCCATGGTCTCGACTATGAAGATCCCGTTGTTGGTGTATACAAGTGAATCAAGATAGCTCTCAAGTACGCTTGTAGCAATGTATTTTGCAGCCGAGCCGAAGCCTGGCGTATGGTCTATTACCATCAGGTCGTTGTCGACCGTCTTGGGTATTCCGTTTATCCTCACATCAAAGCCATTTTCCTTTGCATAGGCGGATAGCTTCTTTACTGTGTCCTGTGAATCGTTGCCTCCAATGTAGAAGAATGAATCGATGGAATGTCTCGAGAATATGTCAAAAAGCTTCTCGTATTCTTCCTTGTTCACTGTGCTGTCCTTAAGCTTGTATCTGCAGGAGCCGAGGCCGGCTGATGGAGTGGTCCTCAGAAGCTCTACCTCTTCATCTGTAAGCTCGGACATGTCGAAAAAGTCCTCCCTGAGTACTCCTTCAATGCCGTTAAGGCCTGCAAGGACTTTGTCAAAGTGGCCATTTTCCTTGTTTGCAAGATAAAGACCGACCGCTGAAGCGTTAATCACGGAGGTTGGTCCTCCCGACTGGGCTACTAGGCAATTTTTCATTTAACTCTCTCCTTTTCATCTTTTGAGTATGGCACATTAATTGTACCATGGTTCTTTGAATTATATGAAAAAAAATTCCATATTCAGATAAAATTGACAACAAAGTTTAGGTTTTTCGACTGACATGACAATTGGGCAGTCCCTTACCTATCAGCCGGAGCTTCCGAATCCGCAGTTGGGGAAGGTGCATACCTCGCAATGGAGACAAAGGCCGCCATGTCCAAGCTTTGCAATGTCCCTCTTGTTCATCCTGTCATCGGCCATGAGCCTCGGGAGTATGAGGTCGAATATTGACCTTTTCTCATACATTACGCAGCCAGGAAGTCCTACTACTGGTATGCTGCCGTTATAGTATGAAAGCAGGAACATAGCACCCGGAAGGACAGGGGAGCCATAGGTCACGATTTCAGCTCCAGTGCTTCGGATTGCTGATGGAGTAACATCGTCAGGGTCCACGCTCATGCCTCCGGTGCAGAATACCATATCTGCGCCATTTTCAACATAGCTTAATATTGCTTCCCTGATCATATCAATATCGTCATTTACTATTGTCTGGCCCAGGACCTCACAATCAAACTCTGAAAGCTTCTTTCTTATGACAGGACCGAAGGTATCCTTAATCCTTCCATGGTACACCTCGCTGCCTGTGGTGACGATTCCTGCCTTCTTCCTGCCAAATGGCATTATTGAAAGCAGGGGAGAATCCCCTACGAGCATTTTTGCTTCCTCGAGCTTCTTTTCATCTATTACAAGAGGTATTATCCTTGTCCCTGCCAGCTTGTCACCCTTTCTCACAACTGTGTTTGTCTTCCTTGTCGCAATCATTATCTCGTCAACCATGTTGACTTCAAAGAGCCGCTGCACGTCAACCTTGAAGAGGCCGTCGTACTCAGCTGTGATGTCGACCTTTCCTTCCCTCACGGGAGACCAGGTCATTCCGGATTTTCCGCAGAGTCCCGCAAGAACAAGCGCGGCATCATTCTCGTGCAGGAAGCCCTCCTGCTTTTCCCATATGTACAGGTTTTCCTTGCCTACGCTGAGCAGGACAGGAATGTCCTCTTCGGTGACCACATGGCCCTTCCTGAATATGGGAGCCTTTGTCTCACCAACTATAATCTGCGTGATGTCATGGCAAAGTACATGTCCAACGGCATCTGCAGTCCTTATTAGCTTCATTTGCTTTTTCCTTTCTGGTCAATGATTTTGTATGAATTTCTAGTAGAGGCTGAAGCCATGCTGCTTCATCCCTATGAGCAGAGCCTCAAGGACAGCACCACCTAATGAATTGGCCTTGTCCGAGATTGTGAAGCAATATTCCTCAGAGCCTTCCCTGGGGTCGATGTCGGCTATCTTCAGGCCTTCAGTCACATTTCCTTCCCTTATAAGGCCGCGGAGCACTCCGTCTATGGAGGCCGCAACATCAGTTCCGTCAATCACAGCTATGGTTTCGCCTTTTGCGATCCTGTCGCCGATTTTCCTCGTATGGGTGAGTTTACCTTCCTTGCTGCTGTATATGACCCTCTCGATTCCAACTCCGCCGATTACTCCGGGTACTCCTGTATTTTCCGAGGCGGTACCTTTGAATATGAGCCTTCCAAGGTCGTGGCCACGGTTAGTTTCGATTACTATATCCACGTCTGTACCTGCTTCAAAGCCAGGTCCCAGTGCTATGGTGACAGGTGCCATTTTTTTAGTGGTGCCAAGGTTCTTCTTCGCGATAATTGCATCAACTACAGCCATTGGCTTAAGTATGGAAAGTATGAAGCCGTTCTCGTCTGAAAGAACAGGTACCTGACCCTTGTCCCATATTGCTCCGATTTCGGCGGTGCTACCTGCAAATACCGCGGTTGTGCCTTCGAGCGTTACCGATCCGGTGCGGACCGACTCTCCGAAAGATACGCTTCTCCTTATGCAGCTTGGATCATCGCTTTCTAGTACAAGGACCCTGAAGCCGCTTCTGTGGAGCTTGAGTATCGCTCCGGATGCAAGGTCTCCTCCGCCTCTGACTATTACCAGGTTGTTCATTTCATTCACCTGTCCTTTCCAAAATTTCTATGTCTTCCGGGGTGTCGGCGTCAAGCAGCTCCAATTCTGACCCTACCTCAACGAACCTTATACTTTCCGGATGTTTCCTGTATATGCTTTTTCCACCAGTATCCCCTGTGAGACTGAGCAATTCATCCCTGAATTCAGAAGGGAATAGAACAGGGCTTCCTGTCCTGTCTCCCGATTTAGGGATTATGATGAATCCTGGATTATCCATGGCCTCATCAATTATCCTCATTACTGTGGAATGGGATATGAAGGGCTGGTCTCCCATTAAGAAGAGATATCCGGATGACTCTGCACCTGCAGCAAGCACGCCTTTGATTACTGATGTGCTCTGTCCGTTAGTCGCATCTTCATTTCCAGCTGCCCTTATTCCGAGTGACTCCGCTTTTTCTCTTATCTTTGGATCGTTTGTCACCACAAGAGAGTCTAATCCGGGAAGTGAAGCTGCTGTCTCAAGCACCCGTTCAATCATTTCCTTTCCCCTGACCAGTCTGTGGAGCTTATTTCCGTTCATCCGCCTGCCAAAGCCTGCGGCAAGTATAATGGCTGTAATCGCCATGGCTTATCGCCTCCAGACTCAGTATGAAGTGCTTGGATATAAGGTGTCCGGTATCTTCCTTTTCAATCATCTCTGACAGCTTCAGTGCAGCCTCATGAAGGCTGTCATCGTCTGCCTGGTTGATGACAAGTATCCTTTCACCGGTAGAGTTCCTGAAGAGTCCATCCTTAAAGAGGATTAGTCTTTTTAATACCTCCATCGTAACACTTTTTTCGCCACTTAAAAACTCCCCGAACAAGTCGAAATTATGTATGTGCTCATCATCTGTCCTCATCCCGAGGGCTGTGATGGGAATTATCCCTATAGTCTTTGAAGTGAAAGAGGGAATTACAGGTTCATGGCTCCTCCAGGCCTTAAGCTTCTTCATCCTTGAGCCGTCTGCCTCGATGAGCAGAATGTCAAAAAAGGGGAGGATTTCCAGAAGGTCTTCATCTGACATTGAAGTCAGCTTTCCTTCGTTGTTTACAGGACCTCCTGCAACAACAAGTCCCAGTTCAAATTTCCCTTCTTCTCGCTTCAATGCCTCGACATCATCATATAGCCTGTCATATTCGTTCTCTGAGGGTAACATAATCTTTGTGGTGGTTGTTGCAAGCACCTTCCTGCCCTTCGAGAGCTCTCCGGCAAGACTGAACATGAGGGTTGTCTTGCCTCCTGTGCCTGCAATCGCTATGGCTTCAGCTGGTTTTATTTCAAGGTCTTCTGAAAAACGATCCATAGCCGCTCCTTCATGCCGGATAAAAGCAATTTCCTGCAGACTTAAGCTGCAGGAAATCACACAATCACTTTCTACTTTGATTTTCTATAAAATGTGTTTTCCAGAGGAAGTCTTGTCCTGAAGTTCTTGTCCAGATTAAAATAAGCATTCTGGACTGCTGGTGCCGTAGGCACCGTGGTTATCTCACCAATTCCCTTTGCGCCATAAGCCAAAGTATCCTCGTTCTTTTCAACGAGCACTGCCCTGACCTCAGGTACCTGGGTTGACTTGAAGAGCCCCAGAGTTCCGTATTTTACCTTAGGCACAGAAGATTCGAGCTTGAAATCCTCAGTAAGGGCATATCCCAGCCCCATTACTACTCCACCTTCTATCTGACCTTCAGCAGCAATCGGATTGATTGCACGTCCCAGGTCATGTGCCGCAATGACCTTCACTAGCTTTCCTTCCTTGTCGAGGACCACCATCTGGGTCGCGAACCCGTAGGATACATGGCTCACAGGATTCGGCTTGTCCGATCCCATAGGGTCGGACTTGAAGGAGTATTCTCCCTTGAAGAGCTCACCTTCGAGCTCAGAGAGGCTCTTTCCCTTGTCCAGCTGCTCCTTGAGAAGGAGAGCTGCAGTCCTTACCGCTTCACCAGTGAAGACAGTCTGTCTTGATGCGGTGGTTGTTCCTGAGTTCGGAGTGTATTTCGTATCAGGATTCTCAACGACTACCTGGTCCAATGTCAATCCCGTAGTTTCGCAGAGTACCTGGAGCATTATCGTTCCTATCCCTTGTCCTATGCAGGCTGCGCTGCTCCTTAAATGAACCTTGCCGTTCTTTACTGCTATATTGCACCTTCCTGTATCAGGAACTCCGACACCAAGGCCTGCGTTCTTCATGCCAGAAGCAAGTCCTACCGCAAAGGCTGGATCATTCCAGTACCTGTCGAATTCTTCTTTCACTGCATTCAGCGTCTCAAGATAGGCTGTACCGCCGTCTGCGATCTGGCCGTTTGGCAGCTCGTCACCCGGCTTTATGGCATTCCTTCTCCTGATCTCCCAGGGGGAAATGCCAACCTTGTCAGCAAGCGCATTAAGGCAGCTTTCCATTGCAAAGCAGGACTGGGTTACCCCGAAGCCCCTGAATGCTCCTGAAGGTGGATTGTTGGTGTATGCTGCACGGCCTTCTATATCAACATTATGGTAGTTGTAGGGTCCTGCAGCATGTGTGCATGCCCTCTGCAGCACAGGTCCGCCCAGGGAGGCGTATGCTCCTGTATCTGACACTATCCTTGCCTTCATTCCCTGCAGTATGCCGTTTTCGTCACAGCCCACTGTGAAATGCATCTCCATCGGGTGCCTCTTCGGATGTATCGCAAGGCTTTCAGCCCTGGAGAACCTTACCTTGACAGGCTTCTGCACAAGATATGCCAGAAGTCCCGCATGATGCTGGACTACCATGTCCTCCTTGCCGCCGAACCCACCGCCGACATAGGCGCTCCTTATCCTTACCTTTTCAATTGGTATTCCGCAGACCTCTGCGACTTCCCTCTGCTCGTCGTATATTCCCTGGCTTGCGGTTATGACCTCAAGGCCGTCTCCGACCGGTATTCCTATCGCACATTCAGGCTCAAGGAAGGCATGGTCAGTGGCAGGGGTGTTGAAGGTAATGTCGACTACATGGACCGATTCATTCAGAGCCTTCTCAGCGTCACCGCGCTTTAGCTGCTGGAATGACAGCTGGTTTCCCTTCTCATGGATCAGGGGAGCATCCTCTGCCAGTGATTCGGCAGGTGATGTAATAGGCTTCAGCTCCTCGTATTCCACCTTGATCAGCGAAAGGGCCTTTTCAAGTATCTCCTCAGTCTCGGCAACCGCAAGGGCAACTGAGTCACCTATATACCTTGTGGTCTCTCCTATGTCTATCATCGCCGGCCAGTCCTTCACCAGGTGGCCGATGTATCTGTGTCCTGGTATGTCCTTGGCAGTGTAAACGCCGATCACTCCTGGAAGGAGAGAGGCTTCGCTTGTATCAATTGAAAGTACTGTAGCCCTGGGGAACCTGGTCCTCAGAGCTTTTCCATATACCATTCCGTCGATCCTGTAGTCATCAACGTACTTACCTGTACCAAGAGCCTTGGCCCTTGCATCCACACGGGGCACGCTATGGTACACTCCTGATTTGTCGCTTGTTTCTATTGCTGTTCCTTCTCTGAGGATCTTTGCAGCCATAAGCATTGCATCAACTATCTTGACATAGCCGGTACACCTGCAGATGTTGCCTCTGATACCCTTCTTGCAGTCTTCCTCAGTTGGATCGGGATTGACATCTATGAGGGCCTTTGTAGCCACTATCATTCCCGGAGTGCAGAATCCGCACTGGACAGCCCCTGCCTTCTCGAAGGCATAGGCATATACTTCCTTTTCCCTTTCAGTGAAGCCTTCGAGCGTCTCGACGCTCTTTCCCGCTACCTTGGCGGTAGTGAGGACGCAGGCCTTTGTAAGCCTTCCGTCAAGAAGTATCGAGCACGTGCCGCAGGCACCTTCGCTGCAGCCGTTCTTGACCGACGTAAGGCCCATCTCTTCCCTCAGATACTTCATGAGGCCCATATCCTGAGCCGTACTTGTCTCTTTTCCGTTTACCCTAAATGCATACATGGACACATCTCCTTTTTGGCCGTGAAAACTCTAATCCAACGACAGCTGTCAAAACCAGATGTAAATGTTTACAAGACTGGCTTAATCAGCGCAGCAAAAAGCGGGTTAAGGTCTCCACTTCAGCCCGGAATGCAACCATGGAGACGAATGACACTTATAATCGCGCTAATTATATCATTATGAAACCGAAAACTCAATAAGATGTGAAATCCTTGTCATGGGCTTCATTGAATTAAATTCCAGGATGGATTATCATTATGATAAGAATCGGAAATACGGAAGGTTGATAGATATGGAGACGGAAGTCCTCGAATTTTTGACAAACAGGCTAAAGACGGGTAGGAAGTGCGCAATGATCCTTCTTGAGGTCAATGAAGGATCGACACCCGGGGTGACCGGGTCGATCATGGCTGTTGATGCTGAAGGGCAGAGGATTGGCACCATAGGCGGAGGCAACCTTGAGTTCCAGGTTGTGACGAGGGCACTTGAAGGCATGAGGGAAGGAAAGCATTTCGGCTTTGAATATTCACTTGTCGAGAAGGGGGAGCTCAAAATGACATGCGGCGGAGAGGTCAAAGGCTTCGTAAAGTACTTCATCCCGCCCTCGAACCTGGTCATTTTCGGAGCGGGGCACGTCGGTGAGAAGCTCGCTGAGGTGGCGAAGCCTCTTGGTTTCAACATCTATGTCGCTGATGACAGGGAGGAGTTTGCACAGCTTCCCGCATTTATCGGCATAAAGGAATTCATAAGCCTTAAGCCCTTAGAGTCAAAGGACAGGATACCATTCGGGGACAATACGTACATAGTGGTAGCGACGAGGGGGCATGTGCTGGACCAGGAGGCTTACAAGGCATGCCTTGGCGAGAAATATGCCTACCTTGGAGGACTCGGAAGCAGGAAGAAGGCATTGGAGACAATTGCGCTTCTCAAGGAAAGCGGATTCTCCGATGAGGCCCTGAAGACACTTCACCTTCCCATAGGGCTCGACATATCCAATGGGAGCCCTGCTGAAATTGCTGTAGCAATTCTTGCCGAGATACTTCAATTCAAGAACGGCAAGGAGCTTCGAAGCATGAAGGACAGGATGACTGACCTGAAAGGGGCTGTCAGATGATAAGGGATGGTGATTTCAGTGCTGCAACTGAAAAAAGATCCTTCCTTAAACAGATTCAACCATCAGTGACAAAGTATGCAGAGGTAATTGCAGGAGTTCTCAATGTGGATGTCGAGATAGTGGATGACAGCCTTGAGAAGATTGCCGGAACCGGAAGGTTTAAAGACGATGTCAACACATTCTCCAAGGGGCTGGTATACGATACGGTGCTTAAGGAGGGGCGGCACAGAGTAATAGATTTCCCAAGGGAAAATGAGATCTGCAGGCTATGCGACTCAAGGGGCGAATGCATAGAGACCATGGAGATCGCTACCCCGATAATGTCAGATGGCGAGAAGATTGGCGTAATCGGCCTGGTCTGCACCACGGAGGAGCAGAAGAGCTATATCAGCAATAACCTCGAGTCCCACGTGGATTTCCTGAACCAGATAAGCGACCTCATAGCCTCAAAGGTCCAGGAGAACAGGAGCTATGAGAATAACCTTGCAAGCATTTCTATGCTTAAGAACATTCTGGACAATATAGAAAACGGCGTAATTGTCGCAGACGACAACGGGAAAGTTGGTTATATCAATCAGAAGGCCATGGGAAAGCTGGGTGTGGATAGAGAGGTTAAGATGCTGGGCAAGCCATTTGATGCCAGAAAGGGTGGCAGCGGCATAGGAAATGCAGACGAGTATGGGATAAAGATCGGCGGCAAGTCCTACAAGGTCATGGGAAACCTCTTGGAGCTTGCTCCCGTATACAAGGACTACAGGAAGCTGTTCATATTCTCTACGATGAAGGAAGTAAGGAGCTCCGCATACGCTCTGACATCAGAGACCAGGCTTCTTCCAATGGAAAACATCATAGGAGAATCAGATGTCATGAAGGACATCAAATCGACCATACTAAAGGTTGCCAAGACCGGCTCAACCGTACTCATCAGGGGAGAGAGCGGAACCGGCAAGGAGCTTATTGCAAGGGCGATACACGCCGAAAGCGACAGAAGGGATCAGCCATTTGTCGGAATCAACTGCTCTGCAATTCCGGAGACCCTCATCGAGAGCGAATTCTTCGGATATTCGAAGGGTGCGTTCTCAGGTGCCAGCCCAGGTGGGAGGATAGGGAAGTTCGAGCTTGCCAACAAGGGAGTCCTGTTCCTGGATGAAATAGGCGACATGCCCCTTTATCTTCAGACTAAGGTGCTTCGTGTGCTTCAGGAGAGGTCCTTCTCAAGGGTCGGGTCCAACGAGACAATAGACATTGACATAAGGGTCGTCGCAGCAACTAACAGGAACCTTGAGGATATGATAAGGACAAATCAGTTTCGCAGGGACCTGTTCTACAGGCTTAACGTCATTCCCATAGAGGTCCCGCCGCTCAGGGAGAGGGGAGAGGACCTGGAGCTTCTTGTTGAAACCTTTCTCACCAAGTACAATGCGCTTTTCGGCAAGGACATAACAGGGATCGACAAAGAAGCCATGAAGCTCCTGAAGAAATACAAGTGGCCTGGCAATGTTAGGGAGCTCGAGAACATAATCCAGTATATGGTGACCATGGCAGGCTCGTCAGGTATGATAATGAAGGATACGCTTCCTGAAGGTATCATTCTTGGCAGCAAGACCAGGGAATCAAAAGTGCAGGGAACTGATACCAGGACCCTCAGGGAACTTGAAGACGAGCACATCAGGAGCGTTCTGGAGATGTACGGAATGACAACTGAGGGCAAGAAGAAGGCGGCAAAGGCACTGGGTATAGGCATAGCTACCCTGTACAGAAAGCTCGGAGAAATTTATCAAAATGATAAAAACCTCTAATGCCAATGGGTTTGTAAATTCAAGAAATGAAATCGATTGCCATAAAGGGCAAAATGGCGATTATTTGATTATCAAAATGAGAATTAGTTCTCATTTTGATAATTTTTTTACTGAAAAGTTTCGGTAAAACGGTAATATCCCAAAATCATATCGGCAATTCAGAATGAAAATATTAACAATATGGCCTTGTTTCATATGATATTATGTTGATAAAGGCAAATAAATGGGATATTTTTACTCTTTCCGTTCTTTGAGAAAATTTTGGCATTGGAATTGCTGTTATCTAAGGTGATGTGACCGGATGAAAGGGCTTTTTCCGGAAGATGAGCCCTGAAGTTGACGCCTTGAATGACAGGTTAAGGAGGCAGGCGACGCACGAGGTCAATATGAGAGAAGGAGTATGAAAAATGAGCGAGAAGATCAAGCTGTTGCTTAACACTTTCACCAAGGACGAGGACAAGTCAGCATCCGCCAGGTTCATGGCCTCTGAGGAGGTCAGGAAGGCCAGAAGCTTCCATGAAAGCTTCAGGGAATATGAAGTTACGCCTCTTGTGGCATTGGACAGCCTTGCAGAAAGACTGAATCTCAAGGGGATATATGTGAAGGACGAATCCTACAGGTTCGGGCTGAACGCCTTCAAGGTCCTTGGAGGATCATACGCAATGGGAAGCTACCTTGCGCAGAAGGTTGGCAAGGACATATCGGAGCTGCCATATGACAGGATGGTTTCTGACGAGGTCAGGGAAGCCACCGGCGATGTGACATTTGTAACTGCAACCGACGGAAACCATGGCAGAGGTGTGGCGTGGACAGCCAACAGGCTGAAGCAGAAGTCAGTGGTATACATGCCGAAGGGCTCGTCTGAGATAAGGCTGAAAAACATCCAGGCTGAAGGCGCCGATGCTTCCATAACAGACATGAACTACGATGATGCTGTAAGGCTTGCTGCAAAGTATGCAGATGAGCATAACGGGCTTGTGGTACAGGATACTGCATGGGAAGGCTATACTGACATACCCACCTGGATCATGCAGGGCTACGCGACCATGGCACTTGAGGCCAAGGAGCAGCTCAAGGAACTTGGAGTTGAAAGGCCTACCCACATATTCATCCAGGCTGGAGTCGGCTCCCTTGCAGGTGCGGTACAGGGCTTCTTTGCAATGGAATATCCGGATGATGTGCCGGTGACGACAGTAGTAGAACCGGATGAGGCAGCCTGCTACTATCTTTCCGCAAAGGAAGGCAGGATGTCATCTGTCGGCGGAGATATGCAGACCATTATGGCAGGACTCGCATGCGGCGAACCGAACAGGCTTGGCTTCGACATCATAAAGAACTATTCCACAGCATTCATGTCATGCCCTGACTATGTGGCAGCTGACGGAATGAGGGTGCTGGGAAATCCCGTGGGCAAGGACACCAGAGTCATTTCAGGTGAATCAGGTGCTGTGACGCTCGGAGCTCTCTACAGGATAATGACAGATGAAAGCTATGCTGAGTACAGGAAGAACCTTAAGCTCGACGAGAATTCAAGAGTGCTTCTGTTCTCCACTGAAGGTGACACTGACCCTAAAAAGTACAGGGAAATAGTCTGGCTCGGACATGACAGCGAGCTTCTGTAGGAGCTGGATACGGGAAATAGATATTGAAGCTGCATTTTTGATTGCCGGTTTGCCAACTAGGCGCCAAGCCTTCCGGGCAGGCTATGAAACCGGGTAAGGAGATAAAATGGGAGACAGAATGAGAACCATACCTTTCGGGGACCTTCTCGAATGGATGATGAAGGAATACAAGGAGGAAGGCAAGGTATTCGGCCTTCAGAAGAACAAGTTCTATATCAGCAAAGACAAGGCTCGAATGGGGACTGCTTTCGGGGTAAGCCTCGGGTCAGGCAGCGGACCTGCTGCAGGTCCTCATACTCAGCTTGCACAGAACATACTGACATCATACCTGGCAGGCGGGAGATTCATCGAGCTGAAGACAGTCCAGAAGCTTGACGGCGAATTCATGAGGGAAGCCATTGCAAAGCCCTGCATAAACGCAGAGGACGAGGGCTACAATGTGGAATGGTCCACTGAGCTTAAGGTGGAAGAGGCACAGAGGGAGTACATCAAGGCATGGATACTCTGCCATGTGGCGATGAAGGAGTTCGGCATCAGCGATGAGAGGGACTTTGCCTTCAACATGAGCGTGGGCTACGACCTTGATGGAATAAAGACCGAAAAGATAGACTCATTCATAGAAGGCCTTAAGGATGCGAAAAAGGTGCCGTTCTTCAGGGAGTGCCTTGAAATCCTGAAGGAAAGACAAACTCTGTTTACAAACTTCAAAATAAGTGACATCGAAAAAATATCACCAAATATATGCACGACGCTTGCGCTTTCAACGCTGCATGGGTGCCCTGCGCAGGAGATCGAAAGGATAGCCACATATCTTCTCGAGGAGAAGGGCATCAATCTCTTCATCAAGTGCAACCCCACGCTTTTAGGCTATGAGTATGCGAGAGAGCNNACCTCCAGTTCGATGAAGCTGTAGCAATGCTTAAACGGCTCATGGATAAGGCTGAGGCTAAAGGCCTCATATGCGGAGTGAAGCTCACCAATACATTCCCTGTCAGGGCAGAAAGAAAAGAGCTGCCTGGAGAAGAGATGTACATGTCCGGAAGGTCGCTTCTGCCCCTTTCAATCAGCGTTGCGAGAAAGCTCGGCAAAGCCTTTGAAGGCAGGCTCCCGATGGCATTTTCAGGCGGAGCAGATGCGCTTAACATGAAGGAGCTGCTTGATACAGGAATACAACCAGTGACGGTTTGCACAACTCTCCTGAAGCCTGGCGGTTACGCAAGGCTGAGCCAGATTGCAGCGACGACTGCAAAGAAGCTTGAAGGAACCTACAGGGACATTGACCTTCTGAAGCTGGAAGCACTTTCCGATACAGTACTTAAAGATGAGAGGATCAGGAAGGATTTCAGGGAGGGAACCAAATCAAGGAAGACAGGCTCCAAGCTTCCTGTTTTCGACTGCTTCAAGGCACCATGCAAGGGCGGAGAAAACCATACGTACACAAGTGAAGGAAAGACTCCGCGAATAATTGAAGGATGTCCTCTTGAACAGAATATACCAGAGTATCTTAAGCTGGCGGGAAGAGGCGATTTCGGCAAGGCCTTTACGGTAATTGTAAAGGATAATCCGTCTCCATCGATACTCGGCAATATATGCAACCATCCCTGCCAGAGCCACTGCACGAGAGTTGACTACGACAAGACTCTGCAGATAAGGTCGATGAAGAAGCTTGTTTCTGACAATGCGCAGTTGAGCTTTATGGAAGGCCTTGATGCAGCAACCATCAAGTCAGACAAGAAGGTTCTGGTCATAGGTGCAGGACCTGCTGGAATGTCAGCAGCCCTATTCCTTCAGAGAAACGGCATGAAGACCGTAGTACTTGAAAAGGAAGAAAAGGCATACGGACAGGTAAGGTACCTCATACCTGATTTCAGGATCGAAGTCGAGGCGATTGACAGGGATTTTGCTCTTGCAGAGAAGCTGGGAGTGGAATTTCAGTTCTGCTGCGGTGAAAAGCATGACCTTGAAGCTCTATCCAAAGAGTATGACTATGTTGTTGTAGCCACGGGTCCTGTTCTCCATGCCGAAGGCAAGGGAGAGCTTGAAGGAAGGACAGTGCTGCAGGCATCTGAGATACTGAGGGATGCTAAGGCTGGAAGACTTGAGGTCGAAGGAAGCGTACTTGTTGCAGGAAGCGGATTCCAGGCTATTGACGCTGCAAGGGTCCTGAAGAGAGAAAAAAAGGTCAAATCCGTAGCTATACTCGGAACATACGGAGAAATGGCGGACTGGGTACCATTTGATGAGAAGGCACATCTTTCAGAGGAAGGCATAAGGGTAGTTAATTCCCTTGAAGAAGCCGGAAGCTTCGACGTCCTTGTCAATGGAGATTCATTCCCGGCAAGGTATGAAGGAAAGTCTGGGCATAGCAACATATTCTACGCTGGAGAATGCAGGACAGGCTCAGGAGCAATGGTAAGCGCATCTGCCGATGGAAAGGCTGCAGCACGTGAGATCCTTGGAAGAGAAGGCATTGAAGACGACTTTAAGGAGTTCAGGCTGGAGCTTAAGCCACTGGACTTATACATCGCAAAGGGTGCCTTGAGGAAGAGCCTCCCTTCAAAGGAAGAGGGCAGCAGATGCTTAAGGTGTAACGACATCTGCGAAATATGCACGGAGGTATGCCCGAACAGGGCTAATGTGGCGATCGATGCTGAAGGCTTCAGCAATCTTCATCAGATCGTCCATATCGACGGCATGTGCAATGAATGCGGAAACTGCACTTTCTTCTGTCCGCATTCAGGTGAACCTTACAGAGACAAGTTCACTGTGTTCTGGACCGAGGAGGATTTCCTGGACTCGAAGAACATGGGAATCCTCAGGTCCGGAAATACCATAAGGTACAGGGACACTGAAGGCAGCGTGAAGGAATTTGACGGAAGGCCGGAAGGCCTTGAACCAAAGGTCATGAGCATCATAAGCTCACTTCTTGACAAATATCCGCATTACCTGCTGGATATGGACGGGAGGTAATAGCTATGATCATCGGAAACGGAAGAGTGATAACCTGGGACAAGGACAATCCGTTCTTTGAGAATGGAGGAGTCCTTGTCAAAGGGACCAGGATCGAAAAGGTCGGAGACTTCACGGAGCTCAGGGAAATGTATCCGGATGAGGAGGTGACTGATGTCAAAGGACGGCTGATAATGCCGGGGATGATCAACATGCATACCCACATATACAGCGCCTTTGCAAGGGGTCTGAACCTCGGAAAGCCTACACCTGATTTCCTGAAGATACTGGAGAACATGTGGTGGCACATAGACAAGCACCTTACTCTTGAGGATACGAGATTCAGTGCGTATGGAACACTTGCTGAATCCATAAGGCTCGGTGTCACGACTGTCGTTGACCACCATGCCAGCCCATATCATATCAGGGACAGCCTGTTCACCATAGGTGAAGCTGCTAAGGAAATCGGCGTAAGGGCATCCCTCTGCTATGAAACCTCTGACCGTGACGGAATGGAGGCTGCAGAGGAAGGCTTAAGGGAAAACATAGAATTCATAAGGGCATGCAGGAAAGATGAAAACAGCATGCTTAAGGGAATGTTCGGGATGCACGCATCCTTCACATTGTCGGATGGCACCCTTGACAAAGCCAGGTCAGAGATGGAAGGCCTGGAGGCAGGCTACCATATCCACGTTGCTGAAGGGATCGACGATGAAATCCTGTGTGTCAGGGACCATGGCAAAAGGGTAGTGGAAAGGCTGGAGGAATTCGGGATACTTTCTGACAAGTCCCTCGCGATCCACTGCGTCCATGCTGACGACAGGGAGCTTGAGATCCTGAAGGCAACGAACTGCAATGTGGTCCACAACCCGGAATCGAACATGGGGAATGCCGTCGGCACTTCACCTGTGGTGAAGATGATGGGAATGGGTATAAAGGTAGGCCTTGGCACTGACGCCTATACCAATGACATGTTCGAATCCCTTAAGGTTGCAAAGATCCTTCAGAGCCATGCCCTGAAGGATCCCCAGGTGGGATTCATGGAAGCATTCAGGATGCAGTTTGAGAACAACAGGGATATTGCCGGCAGGATATTTGGAGCCGAGCTTGGAATACTCAGGGAAAATGCATGTGCAGACATCATCACACTTGACTATGACCCGCTGACCCCGATGAACGGAAACAATCTTGCAGGGCATGCAATATTCGGAATGAGTGGATATCAGGTAAGGGATACCATGATAAACGGCAGGTTCGTCATGAAGGACAGGATACTGACTACAATAGACCTTGAGAAGACGATGGCGAAATCCAGGGAGGTCTCGAAGAGGCTCTGGGAGAGGCTGTAGAGTATAGTACAAAAGTTTCAGGCTGCAAGGACTCAGCCTGAAATTCGGAATCATCGATAATTATTCTCGATTGGATGATATAATGAACCGATATGCCAAAATGTTGACAAGTCAAAATAAGATCAGGGAGTGAATTATGAACAGTAAAAACACGACAAACACTTCTCTATTCGATTTTTTCGGGAAGCCTGCCTGGGGCAAGGCAGTTCCTCTTGGAATACAGCATGTACTCGCGATGATAGTAGGAAACGTCACACCTTCCATAATGGTCGCTGCCACTACCGGACTTTCTACTGACGAAAGGACTCTACTTGTACAGACAGGTATGTTCATCGCCGGACTTGCTACCTTCATGCAGATATTCTCATTCAAGAGGATCGGGGCAAAGCTCCCGGTCATCATGGGAATATCCTTCTCGTACATACCGGTGCTTCTGGCAATCGGAAAGGAATATGGGATTGCAGCCATATTTGGAGCTCAGCTAATAGGCTCGCTGGCGGCTGTCATAATGGGCTTCTTCATAAAGCCCATAAGGAAATACTTCCCGCCGATAGTTGCGGGTACGGTCGTACTTACCATAGGTCTTTCACTTTACCCTATAGGAATCAACTACATGGCAGGCGGAGTAGGGCAGCCTACATATGCTTCACTGACAAACTGGGCGGTAGCGCTTGTAGTAATGGTTACTGTCCTCATATGCAATAATTTCGGAAAGGGAATATTCAAGCTGGCATCGATACTTGTCGGGATTGCTGCAGGCTACGCCCTTTCGCTCGCACTTGGAATAGTCAACTTCGCCCCTCTTGAGACCGCAAAGTGGGTTGCACTTCCGCAGCCTCTGTATTTCGGGATCAAGTTCATGCCTACAGCGATAATATCAATGGTTGTAATGTACATAGTAAACTCCATACAGGCTGTTGGAGACTTTTCGTCAACCACAGTCGGAGGAATGAACAGGGAGGTCACTGACGACGAGCTTTCAGGCGGAATAATATCCTATGGTATCTCAAGCTTCGTGGCAGCCATTATCGGCGGACTTCCTACGGCCACATACAGCCAGAACGTTGGAATAGTAGCCAGCACAAAGGTTGTTGCAAGAAGGGTGTTCATCATAGCAGCATCCATTGTCATTGCCGCAGGCTTCATACCGAAGTTCGGTGCCCTGATGACAACAATACCTTATGCCGTCCTTGGCGGTGCGACAATTTCAGTTTTCGGAATGATCACCATGACAGGCATCAAGCTTATAACTCAGGACGAGCTCTCGACAAGGAACATGTCGATCGTGGGACTGTCAGTAGCTCTCGGAATGGGTATGACACAGGTTCCTGCATCCCTTGCCATGTTCCCTGCATGGTTCCTCATGGTTTTCGGAAAGTCACCAGTCGTAATAGCTACCATCATGTCCCTCATACTCAACATAGTGATTCCAAAGAAATCACTTGTACAGGAGCAGAAGGAAAGGGAAGACCTCGACAGGAAATAGGAAAAGCATCATAATTGAAGTAAGCTGTAAACTGAAGGCAGGGACAGAAATGTCCCTGCCATATTCAAATTCATGGGGGTAAAACATGGATACCATCATAAGGAACGGACTTGTGATAAATTCTGAGGGTATGGTAAAGTGTGACATACTCATAAGCGAAGGAAAGATAAAGGAACTGGGACATGCCCTTAAGTCTCATGGCGCTGAGGTCATCGATGCAGAAGGAAGGCTGGTGCTTCCGGGCGGGGTCGATGTCCACACCCATTTCGACCTTCAGGCAGGGTCCCACAGGGCGGCTGATGACTTCCATACAGGCACCATAGCGGCTGCGTGCGGAGGGACCACCACCATAGTGGATCATATGGCCTTCGGCCCCAGTGGCTGCAGCCTGAGGCACCAGGAGGAGGTCTATCATGGCCTTGCAGAGAGAAAGGCAGTCATAGATTACGGCTTCCATGGTGTCCTGCAGCATGTGGATGACAAAGTGCTCCAGGAGCTCGAGGAAATGACCATGGATGGGATTCCCAGCTTCAAGGCCTACATGACCTATGACTACAGGCTGTCTGACAGAGATATCCTGAGGGTAATGGAGACAGTGAAGAAGGCTGATGGAGTGCTTACAGTGCATGCCGAGAACCATGAGGTGATTGAGAACCTTCGCAAAACCTTTGTGGAGGAAAAAAGGACTGAAGCCATTTATCACGCAAAGAGCAGGCCAAACCTCACCGAGTCTGAGGCTGTAGGAAGGCTCATACGCCTGTCAGAGTCTGCAGGCTGGCCGAACCTTTACCTGGTCCATATATCAGCCAGGGAGAGCCTTGAGGAGGTCAGAAGGGCAAGGGAGAACGGCGCGAGGAATATTTACGTGGAGACCTGCACCCAGTACCTGACGTTTACAGATGACATGTACAATCTTCCTGATGGAGAGGCACTGAAATACATCATGTCGCCACCTCTCAGGAAGCAGGCCGACATTGATGCGCTCTGGAAGGGTATAGCTGATGGAGAGGTTCAGGTTGTGGGTACCGACCATTGCCCGTTCTTTTTCGAGGAGAAGCTGATGTTCGGATCGAGTGACTTCACGAAGTGCCCTAACGGAGGCCCTGGAGTGGAGGAGAGGATGAGGATCCTGTTCTCCGAAGGAGTCATGAAAAAAAGGATAAGCCTGAGCAGGTTCGTAGAAGTGACTGCATTGAACCCGGCTAAGGTCATGGGACTCTACCCTGAAAAGGGGGATATCATGCCGGGAACCGACGCAGATATTTGCATGATCAATCCTGAAAAATCAGGGACTTTCACGTCGGGATCCATTCATGGAGCTGCAGGCTATACCCTGTATGAGGGAATGGAGTATCTGGGGGAGGTGGAGCTCGTGATGCAGAGGGGAAGGGTCATCGCAAAGGATGGCATATTCCTGGGGAGTCAGGGAGACGGCCGATACCTTAAAAGACGGGTACCGACTGGCCTTAATGGCTGAAAACGCTGATTTGTAGGGTTATTTGCAAATGTGGCAATTGAGTTTGTGATTTCATATTGGTATGATAGAAGTAATTATTTGATGAGGATGTGCGCTGATGGATTGGAAGATGGATTTTTTATCCCGCCTTGCAAACGGACTTGCCAAGCAGTTCGGCAGCAATTGCGAGATTGTCATTCATGACCTGGCAGAAAGTACGAGGGAAAGTTCTATAATAGTAATAGAAAACGGACATGTGTCCAACAGGAAGGTAGGGGACGGGCCTTCATCGGTAGTCCTTGAGACGCTGGCTAAGGATCCGTCAGAGGTTGAGGACCAGCTATGCTACCTTACAGAGGTGGATGGCAAGATGCTTAAATCAAGCACCATATACATCCGTGACGATGAGGGCAGGATAACAGGTATATTGGGTATAAACTACGACATATCCAGGATGGTGATGTTCCAGAACGAGCTGAACGACATCCTGAAGGTAGATACATCTGCTTCCAAGGAGTCCAGGCACATACCTCATGACGTCAACAGCCTGCTGGATGACCTGATTGAACGTGCAGTGAAGGAAGTAGGAAGTCCTGTGGCCTACATGTCCAGGGAGGACAAGATAAAGGCCATAAAGTATCTTGACTCGCACGGGGCGTTCCTGATAACAAAGTCAGGTGACAAGATCTCCAGCTACTTCGGCATATCCAAATATACCATGTACAGCTATCTGGATAAGGACAAGGACAAGGAAAAGGAATAGGAAAGCAGGCAGCTGTAATAGGCTGCTTTTCTTATTATGGTTTCCTTAATCAAAAAGCAGGGCACAAGGGAGTATACCCATGTGCCCTGCTGATGATTTATGCCTTTTTGATGAAAGTGCCTGTCTTTCCGTTGATTCCATCCTTTGCCTTTTCAAGCAGAGTGATGAGAGCCGTGCGGTTCTCGCCTGAGGAGGCGAATTCAACTGCCGCCTGGACCTTGGGAAGCATGGAGCCTGGGGCGAAATGGCCCTCGGACATGTACTGCTTGGCTTCTTCCACGTTTATGGAGTCAAGCCATTTCTCATTAGGTCCCCTGAAGTCAATTGCAACCTTCTCTACTGCTGTGAGGATGATGAGGTAGTCAGCGTTCAGCTCCTTTGCAAGCAGTGCGCTTGCAAAGTCCTTGTCGATGACTGCGGCTGCACCCTTAAGGTGGTTGCCTATCCTTGTTACCGGAATTCCGCCGCCTCCGCATGCTATTACGATCTCTCCAGATTCAAGGAGGTTCCTTATCGTGTTGATCTCTATGATCTCTTTTGGCATCGGTGATGCAACGACTCTTCTGTAGCCTCTTCCTGCGTCTTCCATGACCTGGATGCCGTTTGCTTTCGCATACTCAAGCTCCTCTTCATTCATGAAATGTCCGATTGGCTTTGAGGGATTGAGGAACTTCGGGTCGTCAGCATCCACTCTGACCTGGGTAATCACTGTTGCAACAGATTTTGGGATGCCTCTTTCAATGAGCTCTTCCTTCAGAGCATTCTGAAGGTCGTAGCCAATGTACGCCTGGCTCATTGCCACGCATACGGAAAGTGGTGTGAAGGTCGGGTGCTCCTTGTTGGAGCGCCCGTATTCTGCCATTGCTTCGTTGATCATACCGACCTGAGGTCCGTTGCCGTGGGAAATTACCACTTCATGTCCTTCCTCGATGAGGTCAGCTATTGCCTTTGATGTGTGCTTTACAGCTATCATCTGCTCCGGAAGGTTATTTCCGAGGGCGTTGCCGCCAAGAGCTATGACTATTCTCTTCTTCATTAAACAGTATCCTCCCGAGGATTACTCGTGCTTTCTGGCCTTTGCATCTTTTTCAAGAGCAAGAAGTGTCGCCTGCGGATTCTCGAACTTTGCAAGGAATATCATAGCTGCTATGATATACGGCTTGTAGCTTGCTTCCTTGTAAAGTGGTGTCCTGTACCTGTCAAATACTGTAGCGGCTACTTCGCCTTCCTTGCAGCTGACTCCAGTTATGTCTGCTGGCAGGCAGTGCATGTAGAGGGCTTTTCCGTCCTTTGTGAGCTTCATGAGCTCCTCTGTGCATTCCCAGTCCTTGTGCTCTGCATTCTGCTTGAGGAGTTCCTTCTCAAGTGCCTTTATGCCGTCGAAGTCATTGTTTCCGTAAAGGTCAGTTCTCTTCTCCATAGCTATGAAAGGAGCCCAGCTCTTAGGATATACTATGTCAGCATCCTTGAATGCTTCAGCCATGTTGTTGGTCTTTGTGAAGGATCCGCCTGACTTTGCAGCGTTCGCCTTAGCGACTTCCTCTACCTCTGACATTATCTCGTAGCCTTCCGGATGAGCAAGAACTACGTCCATACCGAATCTGGTCATAAGGCCAACGATTCCCTGTGGAACTGAAAGCGGCTTGCCGTATGATGGAGAGTATGCCCATGACATGGCGATCTTCTTGCCCTTGAGGTTCTCTACTCCGCCGAACTCATGGATGATGTGGAGCATGTCAGCCATTGACTGGGTAGGATGGTCGATGTCGCACTGGAGGTTTACTAGTGTAGGCCTCTGCTCGAGAACACCGTCCTTGTTTCCGTCCTGTACCGACTGTGATACTTCCTGCATGTAGGTGTGGCCCTTGCCTATGTACATGTCGTCCCTTATTCCGATGACATCAGCCATGAAGGAGATCATGTTTGCTGTCTCTCTGACTGTCTCGCCGTGAGCTATCTGAGACTTTCCTTCATCAAGGTCCTGTACCTCAAGTCCAAGAAGGTTGCAGGCTGACGCGAAGGAGAACCTGGTCCTTGTGGAGTTGTCTCTGAATATGGATATTCCGAGTCCTGACTCGAATACCTTGGTGGAGATGTTGTTCTCCCTCATGTACCTCAGGGCATCTGCAACTGTGAAGAGGGCTTCGATGGAGTCGTCAGACTTGTCCCAGGTAAGGAAGAAGTCATCGTTGTACATTTCCTTGAAGTTGAGGCTGTTCAGCTTTTCGATATAATCATTTAGTGTTTTCATCAATATGCTCCTTTTGCGCTTTCTGGCGCCAAAATTTATTGGTAGGCCTGCCGGAGCCTCCAGGTCAGGGGCAGCCGGCAGGGTGTGGCAACAATAATATGACTATTTGCAGTATATTGTCGGAAGAGCCGCATATACAGCCGCGCACTTCACAAGGTCTTCCTTCCAGGTCATTTCATTTGGGGCATGAGCCTGAGCTTCTGCTCCAGGTCCGAATCCTATGACAGGTATTCCGTTTCTTCCCATGATGGCGACGCCGTTGGTTGAGAAGGTCCACTTGTCAGTGAGAGGCCTTGCCTTTCTCATTGAATCGCAGGTCTTATCTCCGCTCCTTGTGGTTCCATACAGGCCTGTGTAGGCCTCTTCCATTGCCTTTGTGACATCATGGTCCTCTGGTATTACCCAGGTCGGGAAGTAGCACTCGATCGGATATACGAGTCCTGTGTAGCTTGGCCTGTCATAGTCGTACATGCTTACAGCGGCATTGTACTTCTTTACAGCAGGAAGCGCCCTTATCTCGTCAAGGCAGCTTTCCCAGGTTTCGCCTGCAGTCATTCTTCTGTCAAGGGATATTGAGCAGGAGTCCGCAACCGCGCAGCGGCTTGGCGATGTGAAGAATATCTGGGAGGTGGTTACTGTTCCTCTGCCAAGGAAGTTGGCTTCCTTGTACTCGGGATTGAACTTCTCATCAAGCATCTTCACAAGACCCCTGATCTCCTTATCGTCTGAAGCGTCGTTCTCGTTGAGGTCACGGATGTTAGTGAGTATCTCTGCCATCTTGTATATGGCGTTGTCTCCTCTTTCAGGTGCTGAACCGTGGCAGGAGATTCCCTGCACGTCGACCCTTATCTCCATACGTCCTCTCTGTCCTCTGTAGATGCCTCCGTCAGTAGGCTCTGTCGATACTACGAACTCAGGCCTTATGTTTCCTTCCCTTATGATGTACTGCCAGCATAGTCCGTCGCAATCCTCTTCCTGGACTGAGCCTACCACGAGTGCGGTATACTTGTCGGAGAGGAGTCCAAGGTCTTTCATGATTTTGGCTCCGTAGACAGATGATACTATTCCGCCCAGCTGGTCCGAGGTTCCGCGTCCGCCGATTTCTGTGTCAGACTCGTAGCCTTCGTATGGATCAAAATTCCAGTTAGCCCTGTTTCCAATTCCTACTGTGTCGATATGCGCATCGAAGCCTATAAGGGTCTTTCCGGTACCCATGTATCCAAGTATGTTTCCCATGGGGTCGATCTCGATCCTGTCGAAATCCAAAGCCTTCATTTCCGCTTCAATTCTCTTGATGACGCCTTCCTCTTCGCAGCTTTCACCAGGTATCGCCACCAGGTCCCTCAGGAATTTGCTCATGGCTGGCTTGTAGGCTTCAGCCGCTACTTTGATCTTTTCGAAATCCATCGTTTCTATTCCTCCATTTTTTAGATTGCGGACGCTTCTGGCGGTTAATAGCCAAATTGAAGTGAAGCATCCTGAAATACGGCAGGCAGTTTGGTATTTATCAAATAATGTCTTCCATGTAATCGATGTCTCAAATTCATGATACCATAACAGGGTCACAAATCAATAGAAAAACAAAAAAACTTTTAGTTAACAACAAAATTTTTTAGCACGCCAAAATAATCTGCCGGTTATTGGAGTTAGGGCACTCTCCGAAACTCAGGTACTGTAAAAGTAATGGGCTATATGGAAAATTTGCAGAATGTTCATTCAAAGTCTACGGCTTGGTGCTATCATGCAGGATAATCGGGAGCGGACTGAAGCAGTCCGTTACCTTAAATGGAGGTATTCAGATGATAACTGCAAAATGGAACGGGATAGAGATAGCTAAAAGCGACAGGACCGTAGTAGTTGAGGGCAACCATTATTTTCCTGTAGAGGATGTTGATCAGAGTCTCCTTGAGGCATCTGACAAGCACACCACATGCCCATGGAAGGGTGTCGCAAGCTACTATACGATAGTAGCAGGAGGAAAGAAAAACCCTGACGCGGCATGGTTTTACCCTGAGCCAAAGGCGGAAGCGATGATGGTGAAGGATCGCATAGCATTCTGGAAGGGAGTGGAGGTTACAGGTAGCTGACCGAAAGTGGAGGTAAAGAAAATGGATTTTTCCGGATAAAAAAAGCAGTTGACTGTATTTTTTCCGCGTGTTAGTATTAATCGAATTAAATAGGCCTTTAACTGAACACGAGAGGTTTAGAAGGCAAAACAGCACAAAAGTGATTGTGTCAGCCTTCTTTGCCTGCGAAGAAGGCTTTTTTGTTCCTTTAAAATGTTACTGCGATAACAAGAAGGAGGCAGAACCTATGACAAATCTAAGGCACCTTGTAGAACCTGAAAACTTCACCCTTGAGGAGATCGAGGATCTCATCGATAAAGGGCTCAGCATGAATGCTGACCCAAAGCCGTATGCTAACGTGTGCCAGGGAAAGATAATGGCATCGCTGTTCTTTGAGCCAAGCACAAGGACCAAGCTTAGCTTTGACAGCGCAATGATGAGGCTTGGAGGACAGGTCCTCGGCTTCAGCGATGCGTCGACAAGCTCCACATCAAAGGGAGAGTCTCTGGCAGACACCATCAAGGTGGTAAGCGGCTATTCTGACATCATAGTCATGAGACATCCAAAGGAAGGGGCACCGCTGCTTGCGACCCACTTCACCGAAGTCCCCATAATCAACGGTGGAGATGGTGGCCATCAGCACCCGACACAGACTCTCACTGACCTGATAACCATAAAGAAGTACAAGGGAAAGCTTGACGGCATGAAAATCGGCTTCTGCGGTGACCTTAAATATGGAAGGACCGTTCACAGCCTGATAAGGACACTTGCAAGATTCGGAAACAAGGAATTTTACCTGATATCGCCTGAAGAGCTGACGCTTCCATCATCACTGAAGGCACAGCTTGAGAAGCAGGGCGTAAAGCTCATCGAGATGAGATACATCGAGGATGTGGTGGAAGACCTTGACATCCTGTACATGACAAGGATCCAGAAGGAAAGGTTCTTCAACGAGTCTGACTACATAAGGCTCAAGAACTCATACATACTTGACAGGGACAAGATAAAGGCCGCAAAGCATGACATGATAATCCTTCATCCGCTGCCAAGGGTTAACGAAATATCGAATGAAGTTGATACGGACCCGAGAGCGCTCTACTTCGAACAGGCCAAGCTTGGCGTATTCATCAGGATGGCCCTGATTTGCAAACTCCTGGAGGTGGGACCATATGCTAGAGGTTAAAGGTATAGACAATGGAATAGTAATAGACCATATAAGCGCAGGAAACGGGATCAGGGTATTCAACAGGATCCTCGCTGAAGACATAGAGACTCCCGTGGTGCTCCTCATCAACGTTGAGAGCAAGAAGCTTGGCAAGAAGGACATCATAAAGCTTGCTGATGTCTTCGACATCAACCTTGACATACTTGGACTCATAGACCAGAACATAACAGTAAATGTAGTCAAGGATTCAAAGATCGTCGAGAAGTACATGGCAGTTATCCCTGACGAGGTCACAGGCCTCTTCAGCTGCGACAATCCAAGGTGCATCTCAAACTCAGACTCCTACGCCATTCCAAAATTCAAGTTCTTCGAGAAGAATGGAGCTGCAAAGTACATCTGCAGCTATTGCGAAGAGATAACCAAGTTCAGGCTGTAGCAAAAAGATAATATTCGGGAATTGAAAGGACACGCAGGAATATTGCGTGTCCTTTCTTCGTCATATGGAAAGCATCATCCCTGTGTATACCTTCATGCTGTCAGTAAGCTCGCTCACACTTACCTTCTCGTTTTCCTTATGCACCAGTGACAGGTCACCAGGTCCCAGTATAAGGCATTCAATTCCTCTTCTCCAAAATATCGAACCGTCAGTAGTTCCTGCAAAGAAGGTGGTGCTGTAGGGGATGCCAGCCTGAAGGTAAACATTCTTTACCTTCAGAAGGTTTTCAGACCCTTCAGGGACTTTCCATCCGTCCCTCACGTCTATTACCTCATAGGTCATCTCATAGCCTGGATTTTCAGTCTTAAGTCTCCCGATGATTCTGTCAAGCCTTCTCCAGATGTCCTCAGGGTCATGGTCCGGGACAAGCCTTGCATCCATCTTAAGCTCAAGCTCATCCGGAACCACGCAGGGCTCGACTCCTGCATGAATCGAAAGGGGCTGCCAGAAGGAATCTCCATATTCTGTTCCCTCATAGATTGAAAAATCCTCCTCATCCATGAGGTTCATGAGCTTCCTGGCAAGGTCAATGGCATTTTGTCCCTTGCCCTGGGAGCCGTGGCCGGTGCCTCCCTGGACTGATATGGTGCCGTAGGTCCTGCCCTTGCCGGCATTGCAGACCATGAGGCCTGTAGGCTCGCAGACGATGAGGAGCTCCACCTTGTCAAGGAAATTCTCGTCTAGCAGCGACTTTGAACCCTTCATCCCATCTTCCTCGTCAACAGTGGCAATCAGGTATATGTCTCTGGGCGGTGTGATTCCGCTCTCCTTGATTGCAGCCATTGATACCATTGCTGAAGCAAGACCGCCCTTCATGTCAGAGGAGCCTCTTCCATGGAGGAAGCCTCCAATAATATCCCCTGAAAAGGGTGGGGTTGTCCACCTGAGCGCTTCCTTCGGGCTTACAGGCACAACGTCCATATGGCCGGTGAAGGCGATGGCCCGGGAACTGTCCTTTCCCGGGATCCGAGCCACAATGTTCCTGCGTGCTCCTTCAACCTCAAATCCTTCAGCTTCAATCGAACATGACCTGAAGAAATCCAGGAGATAAGCACTTACTTCATACTCGTTACCAGGAGGGTTTATGCTCTCTATCCTTACAAGGTCGCCTGCTGTCTTAAGGAGCAGACCTTCAAATCTTTCAGTAGCAATGTGATAATCCATATTTGTTGCCTTCCTTTATTTAGCTTTTTCATTTTTCTTCAATCCCCTCAATTATATGCCCTGCTGCCTCCATTTTCAGCAGCTAAATCATTGCATGCTGGATAAAACTTATAGTGTGGGCTATAATACAGGTAAGAAACTAGGCAAAGGAAGACAGATATGGATTCAGACAAGGTCCTGAGGGAACATTCGATCAAAGTTACGAAGCCACGTGTGGCAATATATGACATTCTGCTCCGTCTTGAAAAGGGAGTGGATGCCGAAGGGATATATTCGATGTGTACCGACATGGGGCTTTTTGTCAATCTCAGCACGGTATACAGGACCCTTGAGATCTTTGAAGAGAAGGGTCTGGTGTCGAAATACGACCTTGGAGAAAAAAAGTATAACTACAGCCTTAAGAAGGGTAGCCATATACATACTCTGGAATGCTCCAGCTGTCACCGGATGCTTGACCTTGAGTGCCCCATGAAGCAGATTGAGGAGCTGGTCTCTAAAGAGACCGGATTCCATCTTACTGAACACAGGCTTGAGCTTAAGGGCATATGCAGTGAATGCATGGCAAAAGGAAGGGAAGACAGATGATTGGAATATTGAAGAACAACCGTGTGCTCTTCGGACTCATAACCTTCGTATTCCTGTTATCAACGGCAGCAATGCTGTTTGACCTGGAAATCAAATTAGGCAACATATTCAACTTTTCACGAGAAAACTTTGGAATAAACCTTCCTGTGTTCCTTGCAATGGTTGCCCTGGCAACCATCACAGACAGGAACCTTAACAAAAGAAGAAGAAAATGAGATTATCACCCATGACAGCAGGTACAGGCAGATTACCTCATCTGGGTGTTTTTTCTTGGAATTGTATGTTCTCTTAGTCTTGAGGCAGAGGAGTGTTGTACATGGCAAGGCCAAGACCTTCAATAGAAAGGGAAATCAAGAAGCAGGTGGACCTGACAAGGAAAAACGGTAGCCTTAATCCCAAGGCCATAGGCTGGGCCAGGGAACCGCTTATTAAAAGCGCTGTAACAGGGTCATGGCTTCGGAAGAAGAAATGGAACTACTGGTGCATAGTAAGCCCGGAGGTCCTCTTTTCCGCAACAGTTTCAAACCTTGACTACATCGGAATGGTATTTACCTATTTCCTTGACAGGGAAAGCAATAAGTTCACTGAGAAGACCATATCCAAGCCTTTCGGAAAGGGCTGCAGCATGCCTGACAATGTCAATGAGACAGTGGAGTATTATGATGACGACAACCTTGTGGCATTCTACAGGATGAGGACCTATACAAAGATTGATGTCAAATGCGAAGATTTCGGGGGAAAGGTGCTGGATGTGGAGCTGAATGTGACCGCTCCTGACGAGCATGAGACACTTAATGTGGTCATTCCCTGGAGCAGGTGGAGATACCAGTTCACATCCAAGCAGAATTGTCTGAGGGTTGAGGGCCATATCAAGGTTGGTGACAGAAAGTATATCCTGAAGAAGGAGAACTCATATGCAACTCTTGATTTCGGAAGAGGCAAATGGCCCTATGATTCGAAGTGGCAGTGGGCGACGGCGTCTGGCGAAACGAACGGCAATACAGTAGGAATCAACCTTGGCGGAACCTGGACTGATGGCACCGGAATGACAGAGAATGGAATTGTGGTAAACGGCAAGCTGACCAAAATCAGAGAGACAATGGACTTTAACTTTGACATTTCAGACCGGATGAAGCCATGGGAGATAAAGACTAAGGATTCCGATTCAGTGGACCTTGTGTTCACTCCGGCATATGAGAGGGTAGCTAAAACCAAGGTGCTGTTCCTAATGTCAGAGGTCCACCAGATGATGGGCACTTATTCCGGCTACGTGACAGATACTGCAGGCAAGAAGATAGAGATTGAATCTCTTTACGGAAGCATCGAGGACCATGCCGCTAAATGGTGATGCTTAGAGCGATTTTGAGAAATTGAGTATGAATGATTAAACAACCAATCCGGATTTCCATTAAGACAGGGAATCCAGATAGGTTGTTTATTTCCTTCAGCCTGAATGTATAGGCTCCATGAATGAAATTGTTGACCTGACGAATAATACTCATTAGCCGATCTTGAAATCAGTCATATTTTAATCGCATTATGAAAAGAATATGAAAGTCAGAAGAATAAACTCAAAAATGGAAAACAGCACAATATTTGTTTCGATAGCATTAAGGGGGTAGAATATTATTATTAGGAGCTGATACCATGTTGATTAAAAGCTTACGCAAACTCGTGACTTAAGTCGTGA
>DIWI01000100.1 GCA_002428415.1 Clostridiaceae bacterium UBA6110 | reverse complement strand
AGTTTGTCAGTGAATCTGTACCCCTGTTTCTCTGCCATTTCTTTTTTCCTAAGTGAATCACAGATAAGCACATCCATGCCGATACCTTTACATAGGCTCGCCAGCTCCTTCCCGATATTTCCGAATCCAACTATAGAAACAGTCTTAGACTTGACATCAACCGCTTGGTATTTGTTCCTTATATTGAAATTTCCCTTTAGCGTCTCATTGTGGCTTTCTATCAGATTCTTGGATAGCGCGAATATCATCGCTAAAGTATGTTCAGCTACAGCCCTGGCATGCTGAGTAGGACAGAATACCACTGGTATCCCATTCTCAGTTGCAGCTTTAAGGTCAACATTGTCGCAGCCGACACCAGTACGGGTAATTACCCTGAGTCCTGGACAAGCTTCTATTGCCTTCCTGTCGATTTTCCCGATTCTCAGTATGAAGCCATCCGCTTTCTTAAGCTCTTCCAGGATTTCATCGCTTTTCCCGTTGTTCGTGATGACCATCTCTACCTTGCCTTCTAATACGTCCATTCCATCCTTGTACAGGGCATGTGACAACAATACAGTATCCATTATCCGCCTCGCTTTGTTTATTCTGCCTTAAGTCAACATTAAGTATGGACTCATTCGACCCGGGAATCAATCCTCATCAATCTCATCCAATCCGGTAATAGATTCGAAGACAGCATCGATTGCCGGAAGTGAAGCTGATACTGACGTCTTTATTCCTAGCTCGTCGCATATTTCCTTAATCGACGATTCAATTATGTCATCCCTGAGCCTGATTTCACGCGGCTTTCCAATCTCTTTCATGTATCCGATAAGGATATTGAGGATTGTCGCGATTTCTTCATCCTCATAATCCAGAGGGAATGTCAGAAAGGGCTCATTTGGCTTATCTGCTTCGCAAGCCATGGCCATTCTCTCCAGCCTTCTCTTACCTTTGGAGTCTCTATCTTCATTGCTGATGATATGGTGCATGACATCTATCTCAACTACCGTCTGCAGCTTTTTTATCCTCTTAAGCTGGCTCATCATGATTTCATCAGTTAAAGTGAAGCTTTCGATATGTTTTGGCTCATCGTTCAGCGGTGCCACCAGCGTCTCCCACACCTTGGCCTTTCTGTCATATCTTCTCAGTATCGTCTCCTCACCTTCGACATCAAGAGTGAGATTTTCAGCACGCATATCTGTAATCGCCGGCACAAGCTGCTCCAGCACTTCCGCAAGTCTTGCCGCCTCCCGTATGTTCGGTCTCGTTGAGTCATATCCTTTTTCAAATACCCTGAACTTGGTCCATGCCTTCCTTCCACGATACCTTAGACCAAGCAGATCAAGCATTTCCCTATCCGCAGGCAAAATACCGTCCCTGTCGGAAAATATTACATTCAAGCAATTGTTGTATCTTGACTCCTGATGCCATGGAAGGTCCTCACTCTCCATCATGTATATAATATCGAATAAAGCATCCGAAGACTCGTATACACTTATCGCATATGCATTCTCAAGATCACCCAAAACTCTGCAGAATGCAGGCTCTTTACCAGCTGGCAGCTCAACAGTCACAAAATCATAATCATCCAACAGTTCCCAAGGCTTCTGAGCCTTGAGCAGGTCGGCTGCTTCATAAAGTCTTTTCCATATCTTCAGGTCTTTCTGGTTCATTTCAACACCTCCACAATCGCTAATTACATTGTGCCATATCCGGAGGGTTTTCTACACAAAAAAATGCAGCAAAGCCAAGCCTTGCCGCATTTTCTATCACAGACCCAGAAGGTCGCACAGGGACAGGATATATATCATGCCTGCATTCTGTACATCCTCAATATCCACATTCTCGTTGTATGAATGGATACCTTCAGTGTTGGATGGTCCGTACTGTATTGTAGGTATTCCAAGGTTCCTGTAGTGCTTCGCGTCACTGGACGCCCACTGGTAGGCAGGGAGCACATCGATCCCCCATACATTTTCAGCATTCTTCTTTATTGCCTGCACTATATCTGCATCTATAGGAGTCGAATTGCCATGGTTCTTCCAATCAGCCTCGTACTCGACTCCTGATACTCCGCTTTCAACAATCATTGCCTGAATTTCCTTATCCAGCTCATCGGTATCGACTCCAATCGGAAGCCTTATGTCAACATGGGCTTCGCAGTAATCGGGCACCATGTTGAGCTTGGTTCCGCCCTTTATGATTCCGACGTTTGCTGTGACATGATCTATTACGTTCTCAATTCCAGGCACCTGGAGCTTTTCAGATGCTATGAGCTTTGAGTTGGCTAGCGCTACCTCCTGGTCCTTTGAGTATTTTCCCTTGACCTTGTAGAGTCTGCCGATTCCCTCAAGAACCTTTGCAAGCTTAAGTATGGCATTATCGCCCTTGTAGTTTCCAAGGCTGCCATGGGCAGGCATGCCATGGGATTTTAAGATTAGAGCATTTGAGCCCTTCTGTCCGATTTCAATCGTTGAATTGGATGTGGGCTCTGCAACAAGGCATGCATCCGCACCATCGGCATAGCCTTCATCGCATAGCCATTTCGTGCCGAATTCTCCACCCGTCTCTTCATCTGAAACTATATGCAGCCTTACATTCCCCTTAAGCTCCGCCCCTGATTCCTTCAGGAGCTTCATAGCAAAAAGGATACCGGCTACACCAGCCTTCATGTCCGAGGTTCCTCTCCCGAGGATCAGCTTGTCAGTTACCGTACCGCAATATGGGTCATAATTCCATCGTGACAGGTCTCCTGCAGGGACTACATCAACGTGGCCGTTCAGTATAATGCTGAAGCCTTGATCTGAGCCCACCTTTGCAAGTACGCAGGGGTATTCAGGATTCACGCTTACCTCTTCATGTTCAATGCCTGCATCAGAAAGGTATGACTTTACAAAGTCAACTACTTCCCTCTGGGTACCGGTGGGATTCTCGCTCTTTATCCTTATAAGGTCCGAGGTAAGCTTTATCAGCTCCTGCTCCCTTTCCTTTGCTGTATTAACAATCCATTCTCTTGTCATATCAAGTTACTCCTTCCAACAAATCAGAAGTACAGGAAGCACGCAGCCCTGTGCCCTTCCTTGACTTCCTTCAATTCCGGTGTCTCCACCCTGCATCTGTCCATTACATAAGGGCACCTTGTAGCAAGGGAACAACCCTTCCTCTCGCCAATGGGGCTTGGTATCTCGCCAACAAGCTGAATCCTATCTTTTTTCTCAAAGGGACTCTCCGGCGGAATCGCCGAAAGCAGGGCCTTTGTGTATGGGTGAAGCGGGTCGGTGTATATCTCTTCCGCCTTGCAGAGCTCCACAATGCTTCCAAGATACATTATCGCTATCCTGTCGCTGACGTGCCTTATGACGCTAAGGTCATGGGATATGAATATGAGGGTAAGCTCGTGAGCCTTCTGAAGGTCGTTAAGAAGATTCAGGACCTGCGCCTGAACTGAAACATCCAGAGCTGACACTGGCTCATCACACACTATTATCTTCGGTTCCAGGGCAAGCGCCCTTGCCACATTGATCCTCTGCCTCTGTCCTCCGGAAAATTCATGAGGGAACCTGTGGGTATGCTGTTCGTCAAGCCCTACCTCCTTCATAAGAGAAAGAACCCTGTCCTTGCGGGTCTTCGGATCTGACATCTCATGTACTATCATTGGCTCTTCAATTGTACTCCCAGCAGTCTTCCTTGGATCAAGCGAAGAATATGGATCCTGGAATATTATCTGCAGGTCCTTCCTGAGCTTCTTCAGCTCTGGTCCTGTCTTCCCCACAATATCCTCGCCATTGTATATAATTTCTCCTGAGGTCGCCTTGTGCAGCTTTACAATGCATCTTCCAAAGGTCGACTTGCCGCATCCCGATTCACCGATGATTCCAAGCGTCTCACCTTCGTATACGTCGACTGACACATCACTCAGGGCATGCAGCGTCGTTGGCTTTTCAAGGAAGCTGCCGCCTCTTATCTTAAAGTCTTTGCTGAGGTTCCTGATTGAAAGGATAACCTTCTTCTCCATCAGATCTTCACCTCTCTCTTAAGCTTTTCTGAACCTGTTTGCCTGTGGCATGCCACGAAGTGGCCGTCTGTGACCTCCATGAGCTCTGGCACCTTGTTTGAGCACACCTCGATCGCGTACGGGCATCTGTTGTGGAAGTTGCAGCACTCTCCGGTGAGCCTCAGGTCAGGGGGCGTACCTGGAATTGCTGCAAGATGTGACTTTGATTCATCCGACAGCTTCGGCATCGAATCAAGCAGACCCCAGGTGTATGGATGCTGAGGCTCTGCATAAAGGCGTTTCGCAGTCGTATATTCAACTGTCTTTCCGGCATACATCACCATTACAGTGTCGCACATGTCCCAGACCACGCCAAGGTTATGGGTTATCAGAAGTATCGCAGTATCCTGGTGCTTCTGCATTTCCTTGAGAAGATCCAGCACCTGCGCCTGCACCGTCACATCAAGTGCTGTAGTCGGTTCATCCGCAATTACAAGCTTCGGCTTGCTGCTTATAGCCATTGCGATTATGACCCTCTGGCACATTCCGCCTGAAAGCTCATAAGGATAAGAATTCATCCTTGATTCAGGATTTGGAATGCCCACCTTCTTAAGTGCATCAATGGCTATAGCCTTGGCTTCGTCCTTCGTCACATCCTGATGTGCAAGTATCATCTCAACCATCTGGTCACCGATCTTGAATACAGGATCCAGGGAAGTCATAGGGTCCTGGAATATCATCGATACATCCCTGCCCCTGTATTCCATAAGAGACTTCTTATCAAGAGTTAAAACATTCCTGCCATCGAATTCAATCTCACCGCCGACTATCCTTCCGGTATTTCTCGGCAGAAGCCTTATTATGGAAGAGGCGGTAACACTCTTCCCTGATCCTGACTCGCCTACTATTCCCATGGTCTTGCCGCGCTCGAGAGTAAAGCTTACTCCGTCAACCGCCTTGGCAGTGCCGCTGGCAAGAAAAAGGTAAGTCTTGAGGTCATTGACCCTAAGTATCACATCTCCCATGTGTCATCCTCCCAATCATGTTGTTTCTTCATTTCATTGAAGGCATCCTTTGTCTGTTCCATGGCTTCCTTCGCTGACAACAGGTCTACCGCAGTCATCGCCATTGCCTTGGCACCTATTTGGAGTGCCCTCAGTCCCATCGGACCACCTACTGCCTCCTGGAACTCCGGGGTATGGCCCCTAAGTATCGGTACAACCTGTATGTATGACTGCAGTGAAGGTATCCTGTGAGTCACGTTTCCCATATCAGTACAGCCTATGCCAAGCTCTTTCCTTCTTGGCATTACCTTCTCCCCCAGCGCCTCGAAATTCTTCTCAAGGAAGCCTTCAATTGCAGGATTATTCCTGATGTCCTCATAAGATTTTCCTTCCTGCCTGTATTCGAACCTTGTTCCAGTAATCTTCGCCAGTCCCTCGCATGTGTCAATCAGCTTCTTCACAAGCCATATCTTATTCTTCATGCTGAAGGACCTTACAGTGAATCGGGCCTGACAATGGTCAGGCACATATATGGGCTCGTCCCCACCCTTGGAAATCACTCCAAGTATCTTTCCTCTGTCACCGATCTCAAGCTTCATCGCATTAAGGAGGTTGAAGAGCTCAAGTACCGGAGTCAGTGCGCTGATTCCTTCCTCAGGCCAGGTTGCTGCATGAGACTTCTTTCCATAGAAATCAACGACCAAATCAGTCCTCGAATAGGATATGTCGTTGACCACTGTCTCATTTGCAGGATGAAGTACCATTGCGGCATCAAGCCCTTCGAAGGCTCCGTTTGCAAGCATTATGACTTTTCCTCCACCGCCTTCTTCAGCAGGAGTTCCAAATACGACCACCGTACCTCCGGTTTCCTTAATAACTGAGGCTACGGCAGCTCCTGCACCCACAGCCATGGCCGCCATGAGATTGTGTCCGCATGCATGTCCCATACCAGGAACAGCATCATATTCTCCGAAAATCCCTATTACGGGACCATCCTTGCCGCTTGATAATATTCCTTTGACTGCAGTTTCAATTCCGCCGATGCCAGTCTCTACCGCAAACCCATATTTTTTCAGATATCCTGAAAAAGTCTCCATTGCCTTGTATTCTTCAAAATTGTATTCCGGATTTCTCCAGATTTCATCTGACAGATTCGCAAGGTCATTCATGATCTCATCTACCCTGTCCTGAACCATCTTTTTCAGATCCATACTGCACCTACTTCTTCATCTTCGGGTCAAGTACATCCCTGATTCCATCACCCAAAAGGTTAAATCCGAGCACGGTAAGCAGAATGAATATTCCTGAGATCGTTGCTATATGCGGAGCAGTGTTCAGGCTGTCCTTGCCTGCTCTCAGGATATTGCCCCATGACGCAGTCGGAGGCGTTATTCCAAGTCCAAGGAAGCTAAGGGCTGCTTCGGATATTATTGCACCAGCCACATTGAGCGTCGCATAAACAATTATAGGTGACAATGCATTTGGCAATATATGATTGAAAAGCAGCCTCGGGCCTGACGCTCCGATTACCCTGACAGCATTGCAGTATTCCTCATTTTTAACTATCAGCACCTGGCCCCTGACTATCCTTGCAAAGCTCGGAATGTTAGCTATTCCTATGGCAAGTATTACATTGAACACACCAGTTCCCAGTATAGTCATCAGAATTATAGAGAGCAGGACGAACGGGAATGCAAGCATACCATCCATTATCCTCATTATGATGGAGTCAACGATACCTCCCATGTACCCGGAAATAAGTCCCAGAAGAACTCCGATGAGTCCGCCTATGAATGTGGCACCTATTGCAACGAGTATTGAAATCCTCGAGCCATAAATTATCCTGCTCAGGAGGTCCCTTCCGAACTCGTCAGTACCCAGTATATGCCCTTCAGTAAATGGCTTAAGATATGTGCTTCCAAGCTTCAATGCATTGGGATCGTAGGGTGCCAGAAAATTTGCACCTGCTACCATGAAAAGCATTATGCAGACTATGCCAAGTCCGAACATGGCTGTCTTGTTCCTCTTCAGCATGTTCCAGGCGCTGTTGGCTCTTCTTTCTTTCTTGAGCATGTCAGAGTGGGCATCGCTTCCCAGCTGGTCTTTCCTTCTTTCCATTTATGCCCCTCCCTTCGTGCCTTCATAGGTCACTCTTGGATTTATTACCATGTATGCCATATCCACGAAAAGATTGACGAACACGAATACCATAGCCGTGAAAAGGACTGCTCCCTGAATCAGGACGTAGTCCCTGTTTTCAACAGCTCCGACAATCAGCGTTCCCATTCCAGGCCAGGCAAAGATGGTTTCTGTCAGTATGGCTCCAGTGAAAGCATGTGCCAATTGGAGTCCGAACACAGTCACTATTGGAGGAAGTGCGTTCTTAAGGCCATGAAGGAATACTACCCTCCACTCCTTTATTCCCCTCGCCCTAAGTGATTTGATGAAATCATTGTTTATCACCTCAAGCATGCTGGACCTCGTTATCCTGGCAAATGTCGCTGCAGGTATGGTCGCAAGGCAACTCACAGGAAGGATCATATGTACTATGACATCCCAGAGCCCTTTATCCATCGACCCCATACCAAGTGAGGGCAGCCACCCGAGATTTACTGAAAATACCAGCACCAGCATAAGGCCAAGCCAGAATATTGGCATGGACACTCCAACTAAAGCTAATACCATTGCAACATAGTCGAATATGGAATACTGCTTAACTGCTGAAATGATTCCTATTGGTACAGCTATAAACACTGCTATGACAAGGCTTGTTATGGAAATGAGAAGGGTATTCGGAAGTTTGTCCAGTATCAGGTCTATTACCGGTTTGTTATATGAATAGGACTTGCCGAAATTACCTCTCAAAAGGTCGCCAAGATAGCTGAAGTACTGCTTTATCATGCTGTCATTCAGTCCCAGCTGGTCTCTAAGCTTAGCAATCTCTTCTGCTGAAGCCTGCGGTCCCAGCATAGTCGCTGCAGGATCACCCGGAACCATCCTTGTTAGTATGAAGGTCATCGTGACCACCACAAGCAGGATGGGGATGACCTGAAGAAGTCTGTTGATGATTGTCTTTATCATTTCACACCACCTGTTTAATATGCCGCCATACATAGGATTAAGGGGCACAGAAATATCCGCGCCCCCATAACCCGATGATTGCGGCCAATTGCTCAATATTGGCCTATATCGTTACTTTGCTACTTTCCATGCATTGACTTCAGTGTTGCAGAGGAATATGCTTCCATCAGCTCTCTGAACTACGCCCTGGACATAAGGGGAGATACCCCATGTGATGTTTTCATTCGCGTAGAATATTCCAGGAAGGTCTTCAACTATAAGCTTAAGGGCCTTCTTGTACATTGCCGCTCTCTCATCCTGCTTTGTTTCAACTAACGCGTCAGCGAGCAGCTTGTCAACCTCAGGATTGTTGTAACCCTGTCCATTTCCAAGTGATCCTATAGCGCTGGATGCGAATATCTTGTTAAGGAAGAAGAACGGATCTGGATACCAGGTCCACGACATTGCGAATATCTCGGCATTACCCTTTGATGCTATCTCAGAGAACGTACCCCACTCTGAAGCCTGTACGTCAAGGTCTACATTAAGGTTAGTCTTGAAATACTGTTGGAGAATGGTTCCCATCTTTATCCTGAGAGCTGTGTTTGATATGTAGAGTGTAGTCTTGAATCCATCAGGATATCCTGCTTCAGCAAGGAGTTTCTTGGCTGCTGCCGGGTCGTAGGTTGGGACCTGTGAAACAAGGCTCTCGTCATATCCCCATGATCCAGGAGGAAGCGGAAGAGCTGCCGGCTTTGCTTCGCCGTACTGGTAAACACCCTTGACAAGTTCATTGATGTCAACCGCCTTTATAAGGGCTTCCCTGACCTTCTTGTCCTTTGTAGGTCCTGATACCTGGTTAAAGTAGATGTACGCAACATGAAGACCTGGTGTCTCAAGGAGCTTCACATTGGCATCTTCCCTGATTACCTTGACCGCCTCGCCTGTGAGTCCTGAAGCGAAATCAACCTCTCCTGTCCTCAGTGCGTTTGCGTTCTGGCTCATGTCAGTAATTACCTTGAAGGTTACTCCGTCAAGGTGAGGAGCCTGCGCCCAGTACTTTGCATTCTTAACGAGGACAGCTTCCTCATCAAGCTTGAATTCCTTCATCATGAATGGTCCGGTTCCAACAAGGTGGTTTCCGAACTCATCTCCCCAACCTTCTACCTCTTCCTTAGGAACGATTATGTTTCCTGAATTGGTAAGTGCTGTAAGGAATACAGCATTCGGCTCCGGAAGATGCACTATTATCTCATAGTCGTTAACGACCTCGACACTTTTGATCATATCGAGCCTCTTCATTGCTGAGAGCTGGAATGATCTCTCAAGTGAATACTTGATGTCTTCAGCGACCATCTTTCTTCCAGTCTGGTACTTGCCCGGATGGAAGTAGACGTCGTCCCTAAGCTTGAATGTGTAGTCCTTTCCGTCCTCGCTTATTGACCATTCAGTCGCAAGGTTCGGAATGACCTCAGACAGGTCCATCTTGTAGGCAACAAGGGTGTCTCCTACGTTCTGGATGATCTGTGACTCATATGTTCCTGTGTACTTCACAGGATCAAGGTTCTTCGGTGATGCCGTAAGCGAAATCGTGAGTACTCCGCCCTCAGTAGGTTTACCAGGGACTACAATCTCTGTCTTTGTAGGGGTGGTGGGAGTAACAGGAGTTGTTGGTTCTGCCTTGTTTCCGCAGCCGGTCAGCGCGGTAACAGCCATCATCGCAGCAAGCGCTGCAACAAGAATCTTCTTCATTGATATTCCCTCTCTTTCTTTTGATTATTTTCAAGACCTTTTCCCATGCATAGACTATTACGGGCAACCACACTCGCTGATGCATCTGCCATTTGTATCAGCGAATGTTTGAGCATGTGGCTTTCCGTATCCTTTTGCAGGGTCGCTTTATTCATGCTTACAGGTCCCTGCCAGTCAATTTTTTTCAAGCCATCTGATAGCACATTCTGAGTAGATGGCTGCCATCTTGTGGATAGCATCTTCATTGAAGGTTACCTTAGGGTTATGTACTCCATAGGGATATCCTTCTTCTTCTGAGCCGGTTCCGACCCAGAGCAGCAGCGAAGGTACCTTTTCGGATATTACTGAAAAGTCCTCCGATCCTGTCATCCTTGGGATCTCGTATGTCGTTCCTGCACCGAGCAATTCATCGATATATCCGGTAATCTCTTCAGTAAGCGATTCATCATTTACCATAGGTGGTACGCCCTCGCTCAGGAACTCGACTTTACACTCGGCCCTGAAAGTCTTCGCAACAGACTCTGAAATATCCAGGAGCCTTCCCTTCATGAAATCCCTCGTGTCGCTGTTCATCGTCCTAATAGTACCTTTCATTACAACAGTGTCAGGTATTATGTTGGCTGCAGCTCCGCCGCTGATCATACCTATAGTCAGTACAACCATATCGTCGGGATGCGTTTCCCTGCTGTTCAGAACCTGCAGAGCAAGATGAAGGTGCACTGCAACATTTATCGGATCTACTCCAAGATATGAGGCTGCTCCGTGAGCGCCTTTTCCTGTGATAGTTATCGTAAACACATCGCTTGAAGCGCATGCGCTTCCCTTTGAATAACCAACGGTTCCCAACGGTTTGTGGACTACATGCAGCGCCATGGCGGCATCAACCTTCGGATCTAGAAGTATGCCATTTAGAACCATGTCCCTGGCTCCCATGACCATTTCCTCGCACGGCTGGAACATCAGCTTCACAGTACCCTTCAGCTCAGCTTCCCTTTCCTTCAGGATTTTGGCTGCTCCAAGTAATGCCGATGTATGTATGTCATGCCCGCAGGCATGCATGTTTCCATTCTCCGACTTGAACTCAATTTCGGTTTCCTCGGCCATCGGAAGTGCATCCATGTCTCCCCTTATGAGGAAGGTACTTCCCGGTTTGCCAACAGTAGCGCTTAGTCCTGACTTACCTATGCTCTTCACTTCATAGCCCAGGCTTTCGAGGATTTCCTTTACCCTTCCTGTTGTCACCGGCAGGTCGAAGCCAATTTCAGGATTACTATGGAAGAATCTTCTGTTTTCTATCATTTCTGTCTTAAGCTCTAAAGCCCTTTCTAGTATACCGATATCAACCACCCCTCCCGAATATGAACAAAAAATAAACTCTCTAAATTTGTCTTATTATACATTCCGTTGGAATTATTTTCAACATCTTCTATAAATATTCGAAAAAAACATTTGTTTTCCATGTACGGAACATATTTTCCCAGATTTGTGTGTGTGAAAGCGCATGCACTGGAATTGTTTTAACCTTTTTCAATATTGTTATTATTGGATTCAATCAGCGTTATACAAAAATATCACATGCATAAATATGTATTCACCTTAATCTTATGATACAATTGTCCTTATCATAAATGTGAACCAAGGAGGATCAATCATGCTATTAAGACAGGTCATTGAGCTTTTCGACTTACTGGATAAACCGTCAGCGAATGGTACAGAGGTGTTAAATTTAATCAAGGAAAGAGGAAACGAGAACGTACTAACGTACCTTGACACTGTAACCGGACCGAAGGGCAATACTGATTTCGTTAAAGTGCTTATTAAAGGAAGCAACGGGAAATCATCAGGAGGAAACGCCCCTACACTTGGAATAATCGGAAGACTCGGCGGCATTGGTGCCAGGCCTTCAGTAATAGGATTCGTATCAGATGGAGATGGCGCACTTGCAGCACTTGCGGCAGCGCTGAAGCTAGTGGAAATGAACCGAAACGGCGACATTCTTTTTGGTGATGTCATAATTTCCACACATATCTGTCCTACTGCACCTACCAAAGAACATAAGCCTGTCCCATTCATGGATTCACCAGTGGATATGGCTCTGGCAAACAGCAAAGATGTGGATGAGAGGATGGATGCCATAATATCCATCGACACCACTAAAGGAAACAGGGTAATAAACGTCAATGGAATAGCAATATCGCCGACAACCAAGGATGGATACATCCTCAAGGTAAGCGACAGCATACTTGATGTAATGACGAAGGTTACCGGAAAATCCCCTATGGTATTCCCTCTCAGCCAGCAGGATATAACACCATACGGCAATGACCTCTATCATCTGAACAGCATACTTCAGCCGACAACCGCCACATCCGCACCTGTAATTGGAGTTGCTGTCACAACTGAGCTTCCTGTCGCAGGATGTGCTACAGGGGCAAGTCACCCTGGTGATGTTGAGCTTGCCGCAAGGTTTGCAGTGGAAGTTGCCAAGGGTCTTGGTGAAGGCTCGGTTTCCTTCTATGATGAAGAGGAATTCGCTCTCATAGAGAAGCTCTATGGCGACATGAAGAGGTTCCAGACCTTCGGGAACAGGCAGGCTTGACCATGGAAAAGGTAAGGCTTGCTGCTATCACCATCGGTCAGTCACCAAGGGTAGACATGACTGGAGATATGCTTGAACTGCTGTCAGGCAGCATTGAGCTTGTCGAATACGGAGCCCTGGATGGATACACCTATAAGGAGGCAGAAAGCAGATTCTCCCCAAATGATAATGACGATGTACTTGTGACAAGGATGAGAGACGGCAGCCAGATAAGGCTCGCAGAGAGGCATGTGGTGCCCTTGGTCCAGGATTGTATTTCCCGTGCGGAAAAAGATGGGGTCAGCGGCATCATACTGCTCTGCACAGGCAAATTCCCGGAATTTACGCATGAAAAGCTACTTTTAATACCTCAGCCAATATTTCAGTCTACTGCAGAGAAGCTTGCAGGTGGCACAAAGGTTGGCATAATTGTCCCAGACAAGTCACAGGAAGAACAGGTATCAAAGTGGTGGAAGCTTAGCGGAGTCGAAACTGTAGTAGCTTCAGGCTCTCCTTACCTGGGAATGCATGAAGTCGAAGAGGCCGCCAGACATCTTGAAGGGAAGGATATCAGCTTTATTTGCCTCGATTGCATGGGATACACAGTCGAGATGAAAAAGAGGGTAGCAGAAATCACAGGAAAGCCCGTGATACTGCCCAGGACGCTAGTCGCAAGGATTGCTGATGAACTCTATACTTCACATAAATAGACCAAACACCAAAGCACAGTTGCAAATTGGCGACTGTGCTTTTTTTAGCCTGAATTAATCGGGCATTTTTACAAAAGGATAAAAAAATATTCTTTAATTTCTCATCACATAAAACATTATAACCCAAATCGTGGTATTAATTTTACAAAATTTAATTTTATGATTGCTTTATTTCAAAACGTGGTATATCATATAATCAAGAATAGTTGTTAAGAAATAATAGTTATTAGGAGTGTATGAGATGAACAGTATGGCTGAAGAGTTCATATCCATAATTGAAACGGAAGACAGAGCAAAAGCACTGGAATATATAATAAGCAAGCTGGAATCAGGCGAAGCTGGAATAGTAGAAGTTTATGAGGAGGTCCTGGCCAAATCGCTGAATGAGATGAAGCTGACAGGAGACGAAAGGACTGATATATGGAAGGAACACGTAAGGAGCTCGATAATAAAGACTATTGTGGAGAATTGCTATCCATATGTCGTAAAGGAAAGGGAAAGGAGAGGTTCTCATCCTGATCGCAAAAAGATTGCAGTGGTATGCCCGGTAGATGAATACCATGAAATCGGAGCCAGGATGATTGCTGACTACTTTACAATAAACGGGTATGATACGACATTCGTTGGGAGCAACACTCCAAAGGAAGTCTTTGTGGCTGGCATTCATGTTGACAAGCCAAATTACGTTGCCATAAGCATAACTAACCCCTACAACCTGGTTTCTGCAAGGAACACCATAGAGCTCATAAGGAAGGCAGATCATTCAGTTACGATCCTTGCAGGCGGAAGCGCACTTTCAAAATTGCATGATAAGGCTGCAAGCCTTGGGGCAGACAGCTATCTCACAAGCTTTGAGGATATCGAAAAATTGGAAGGAGGCAGGGAAAATGAAACTACCATTTAGGATAGCAGTAAGGTTCCTTGGCTCCAGCCGAGGCCAGACAATTCTGATAGCGATAGGTATCGCCATTGGAGTATCTGTACAGATATTCATAGGCTCGCTTATCCAGGGGCTTCAGAAGAGCCTTGTTGATAAGACTATTGGAAGCCAGCCGCACATTACTCTGTCATCGAAGAATGACGATGGGCTAATCAAGGATTACTCCGTACTTTCAGATAAGATAATGTCAGAGGTCAGCAATATTGAAGCAATATCAGCATCCGCAGATGGTCCTGCACTTGTAAAAGTTGATGAGGATACATACAGCGTTCTATTAAGGGGCTTTGACATAGAAAAGGCTGATGGAATATACAATATTTCTGAAAGCCTGGTTGAAGGAACACTTCCAGCTAATGACTTCGAGACCCTTGCCGGTAATGACTTAATGAATGAAGCTGGATTGAAGATTGGAGATTCACTTGAGCTCATAACCAACCTTGGACAGACCGAACAGTTCAAGATTACCGGTATCTTCGACCTTGGGGTAGCCAGTCTCAACAAGTCATGGCTGATCTCAGGCCTTGATACTGCCCAGAAGGTCTTCTCTTACGATGAAGGTGTCACCTCGATAGAAATGCAGGTAAATGAGGTCTTTTCAGCTGATGCAATGGCACTTGAAGTGTCTGAAATTGCAGGTGACGAAATCCTTGTCGACAACTGGAAGGATCAGAATGCACAGCTTCTAAGCGGACTTAACGGTCAGAGCGTATCAAGCATAATGATCCAGGTGTTTGTCATGATTTCGGTGCTCCTCGGCATAGCAAGCATACTTGCCATAACAGTTGTTCAGAAATCAAGGCAGATTGGAATTCTTAAGGCTATGGGCATAAAGGACGGCACCGCAAGCCTCATCTTCCTCTTCCAGGGACTTCTCCTTGGAATGGCAGGAGCAGTGCTTGGAGTGGCATTCGGATTCGGTCTCCTATTCTCCTTCTCGAAGTTTGCCCTTAACCCTGACGGAACTCCTGTGGTACCACTCTTCATTGACTACAGGTTCATTGCACTTTCAGCAATGGTAGCAGTACTGGCATCGATGCTTGCTGCGCTTATACCTGCAAGAAAGTCTTCAAAGCTCAATCCGATAGAGGTGATTAGAAATGGCTGATATCATACAGCTTAAGAACATAAACAAGATATACGGAAACCAGATAAAGACCCAGGTGCTGCATGACCTGAGCCTCGATATAAAGGAAGGCAGCTTCACATCCATAATCGGTCAGTCAGGAAGCGGAAAAAGCACCCTTCTCAATATTGTAGGCACCCTGGACAAGCCAACAAGCGGCGAGGTGATAATAGATGGCAAAAGAACTGACGGCATGGGAAAGAACGAGCTTGCGGAGCTGAGGAACAAAACCATTGGATTCATATTCCAGTTCCACTATCTGCTGCCTGAATTCACAGCCCTGGAGAACGTGCTTCTTCCAAACAACATAATGGCAAAAAGAACCAGTGAAACTAAAGCACGGGCTGAGGAGCTCATGCAGCTGGTAGGACTTGAGAAGGTCAGGAACAACCTCTCTACAAATATGTCCGGCGGACAGCAGCAAAGGACTGCAATCGCAAGGGCACTAATGAACAATCCGAGGATAATACTTGCGGACGAGCCTACTGGAAACCTTGACTCCGATTCAACGGAGAACATATACAACCTTATGAGGGATATCAATAAAAATCTCGGGACAACCTTCGTGATCATAACCCATGACAGAAGGATTGCAGAGAAGGCAGACAGGATAATTGAGATAAAGGATGGGAGGATAGCTCTGGACATCTGACAACCTTAAATTTCAGAAATTTATATTTGGACGTTGAAATACCTCGCGACTGGACGGGTCGTGAGGTATTCCAACGTTTGGTATTATTGTGTTAGGTCGCTATATATATTAATATGTATAGCCATATTCAGCATCCCGGCAAATATTAAAAACCTGCTTTTCAGGCTATAATCTCTGTCTGGATATTCCAATTATAACAGATGTTACCGATACGTCTCAATAGTCTTGGAAGTTTGTGAAAACCAAAACTTTTCATACCCAATAACCTCATCGAGCGTAGGTATTGATCCGTTTGCTTCTTTTCTTGTGACCGAAATTGCAGCAGCAATCTGGGCCATATCCAGGGTCTCTTCCACGCTTGCTCCCTTCGAGGTCATACCGATGAAGTAACCGGCGAATGCATCCCCTGCACCTGTGGTATCCACAGCCTCAACCTTGTATGCTGACTTTCTTCCAGATTCAGACTTAGTTCTGTACATCACAGCTTACTCACCTAAGGTGAAGATCATGCCTGTATCAGGGTACTTCACCTCAAGCCCATTCATGTCTTCACCCCGTAATATCCAACCATTTCTTCAAGCATCCTGCCGAAAACCTCAGGATATGTAACCATAGCCACTTCTGCATTGGGTAACTTTCCATTACGCATCTGAAAATCTGCTACCGTCATCCCATGAGTGTGCTTACCTACGGTTTCGCATGAAACAAATGCACTTCTTGTGTCAGCAATTCTTTCATCGATAAGGTAGCCCACTGCAATCGCATCATGCAGTGTAATCCTGTTGCCCGCACCTCTTCTGGTTGTCTTAATATACTCATAAATGCCAAGTATGAGCTCGCTTACTATCGAGTCCTCCCGGCCAAGTCTCTTGAGCTCATCAAAAGGTATAGCGCACTGGGTTGTGGCATTAAGCCCGAACATGGTTATTGGGATGCCTGACTGGAACACAATTTCAGCAGCATGCGGGTCTGCCCAGGTATTGAACTCACCATACTGCGAGTGGTTCCCGGCAGTCACTGAACCGCCCATAATTGTTATCTTCTTTACCAGGTCCTTAAGGTCCCGATACTTAAGTATTGCAATCGCAACGTTAGTCAGGGGACCGACAGCCACGATTTCAAGTTCCCCTGAAAGCTTGACTGCTTCTTCGTACATTATGTCCCAGGCCTTCATGCTGTCAGGTTCAAGCCTTGCCTCTGGGAGAACAATTCCTCCCAGCCCATTGTCACCGTGCATGTGCCCTGCAAACCTTGGTTCTATTATTAACGGCCTTGCTGCACCTATCCCTACTCTAACATCCATACCAAGCAAAGAGCACAGCTGGATAGCATTCCTTGATGTATGCTCAATTCCAACATTTCCAGAAACTACGGTTATCGCACGTATATCTAATCCTGTATAGCTATTTGCAAGCATTATGGCGAAGGCATCATCAACACCCGGGTCACAGTCAAGTATTATAGGCTTCTTCAACATGATCCCCTCCCGATTTCCCCATCGAGCTTAAGAAGAGACTCTGCAATAAATGAAGATACCCCTTCCCTGTCTGCGTCCAGCACTACCTCAGCATTTATCCTTCCTCCGCTGATTCCTATGGTATCTGTTACTGTGCAGCCTCTCGTGTATCTCCCGTCAAGGTCTATGACCACATTGCAGCTCATGGATTTGAACAGCTCAGGCCTCAAAACCCTCGTTACTGCTACTGCATCATGGAACACTACCTCACTGTTTCCGGCTGTCTTCCCGAAATATTCCATGATTTCAGCTGTCAGTTTGCAGGCCTTTCCTTTGGAATCTCTTATCCTTTCCATGTCTTTTTCGAGCATTCCGCATTTCCTTGTCACATCAAGTCCGCACATGACCAATGGGATTCCCGATTCGAAAACGATGCTTGCCGCTTCCGGATCCTGCCATACATTGAATTCAGCTGCAGGAGTCCTGTTACCGCCAAAAACGGCTCCTCCCATCATGAATATCACACTTATCCTGTGCTTGAGCTCAGGTGCAGACAGGATGAACGTGGCTATGTTGGTAAGCGGGCCCAGTGCGATTATAGTAATCTTTTCTTCCGAAAGCTTTACCTCATCCTCCAGAAACTGGACAGCATTCCTTAATTCCGCCATACCTTTTGGTTCTGGCAGAGTAGTACCCGCAAGCCCGTTCTCACCATGTATGGATTTTGATGGCTTAAGAACTGAAAGCATAGGTCTTTCAGCCCCTTTGTAAACTTTAGCGTTGCTGCAGAGATGCGTGAGAATCCTCAATGCATTTTCTTTCGTGTTATCCAGTGTGCTGTTTCCGGCTGAAACGGTTATTCCTCTGATATCCAAAGTATCGCTGGATATTGCAAGCATAAGGGCAACGGCATCATCATGCCCGGGATCAGTATCTATTATTACCGGTTTCTTACCCATTCCTCTGCCTCCTTAATGCATGCCATCAGAGTCTCGCTCTTTGGTCAAGCTCTCTTGCAAATGTTGAGATCCGTTTCGAAACCTCCCTGACCTCATCAAGCACCTTCATCTCATCCTGGACAAGCAGCTTCCTGCCAGACATAAGTACCCTGCCATCAACCATTGTCATTACAACATTATGGGGATGCGCCGCATACACTATGGCCGAGTAATAATCATATATAGGCTGAATGTTCGGGGCAGAGGTGTCAATGATAATGATGTCAGCTTTCTTCCCCTTTTCAATCGAACCGATCTCATCTTCCATTCCGAGCACCCTGGCTCCGCCAATTGTGCCAAGCTCGACAGCTTCAATCGCAGGACATAGCCTGTTGTCCAGAGCAGCCTGCTTCTGGATCTTGGTATAGTAGCCGAGAAGTGACAATATATCCTGATGGTTGCCGCTCATGGGTCCGTCTGTTCCGAGTCCCACATTCATGCCTGCCTTGTGCATTGAAGGTGCGGGAGATACCTTCCTTCCGCTCTTTGCGTTCGCGACCACGTTGTGGGCAGCACCGACTCCATTTCTCTTCAATACCATTATGTCTTCATCGTCCACATACACGAGATGTGCCGCTATGAGACGCTCAGAAAGGAATCCGATTTCCTCAAGATGCTTTATCGGCGTCTTGCCGTATTTAGCATCAAACTCCTCCATCTCGTGGAGCATCTCCGAGAGATGCATCGTTATAGGCACATCCAGCTCATCAGCAAGCCTCTTTATTTCCATAAGATGCTGATCGTCGCACGTATATGGCGCATGGGGTGCGAATGCGGGAGTTATCAGGCTGTCACCCTTCCATTTTGATATGAATTCCTTAGCGTATTCTATTCCACCATAGGGCTCTTTTGAGTCTGGTGAAGGCTTTGACAGGACGGTTTCCCCAAGGACTGCCCTCATCCCGAAATCACTGACGGCCTTTGCCACCTCATCTTCAAAGTAGTACATGTCACAGAATGTAGTGACCCCTCCCTGAATAAGCTCAATGAGGCTAAGCCTTGCTCCGATCCCTACCATCCTCTCATCAAGCAGCTCATCCTCCATTGGGAACATGTACCTTCTGAGCCTGTCCGGCATGTCCTCTCCGAGGCCTCTGAACACAGACATAGATATATGGGTATGGCAGTTTATGAAGCCTGGCATTACGATTCCGCCCTTGGCATCCAGAAGCTCCATATCGCCTGAAATAGGAATGTCCCTCATATGTCCGATTTCAACTATCACATTGCCGTCTATTATTACGAATCCGTCTTCGATTATGGTACGGCTTTCATCCATTGTAATGATAACACCGTTTATTATGCATTTTTTCAAGCTAATCCCTCCTGCTTCCATATATTTATTCTACTCTCAAGGAGGGTATCAAGCCAGAAAAACCATTAATGTGAAAAAGTACACCGTGATGAATCCGATACTCTTGCAATTATCTTTTCAACAGCGTGCATTTCAGTTCCAATTCGTTCAATTTTCTAACACTTTTTAAAATTTAGACCGTACTTTCCTTCTTATGTTTACATATAATTTATATTATAAAAAATTCGGCAAGCGAATTCCATTGATATTCAAAGATTTTGAAATTCTCATGACTGAAGTCA
>DIWI01000018.1:7122-14782 GCA_002428415.1 Clostridiaceae bacterium UBA6110 | reverse complement strand
TGAGGCTTCTGAACCAGTCAGATGAACCTGAGAGCATGCTGCTTACAAGATCCATGAACGGAGCCAGGAGATACTCCTCGAATATGCCTGCAAGCGGGTCACCTACCCAGGAAAAAGTAAGCTTGAAAATAAGGAACATCATTCCGAAGAACAATGGGTATGCCAAAAATGGATTAAGCACCACGTTGTCTATCGCCCTGGTCATTGTTACGACACCTTCGGTTTTCCTCGATGCCTTCATTATTATGGTGCCGATCTCGCCATATGCTTCCTTTTCGTTTTCGAAAGACTTAAGGTTGTTAGTCTTTCTATAGCTGCCGCTCCTGATGATCTCAGTCAGCTCACTTATACCTTTTCCCTTGGCTGCAACAATCGGCACTGTTGTGATTCCTGTTTCCGCCTCGAGCTTGGCAGCATCTATGACGATGCCTTTCCTGTCTGCGATGTCGATCATGTTCAGAGCCATTACTATAGGGATTCCATACTTGTTGATCTGTGAGGTCAGATACAGGTTCCTCTCCAGATTGGAGGCATCTACGATATTTACAATGACATTCGGAATGCCCTGCTCCAGAAAGTCCTTTGATACCTTCTCCTCATTTGAAAATGTATCAAGCGCGTAAATGCCGGGAAGGTCCACAATCTCCATTCCATCCGAATAGCCGGATTTTTTTTCAACTGTGACGCCGGGCCAGTTACCTACATACTGGCTGGAGCCGGTAAGAAGGTTGAAGAGGGTTGTCTTCCCAACATTGGGATTTCCTATAAGAGCTACCTTTATCATATGGTCTCCCTCACAAGTATATTTTTCGCATCAGCCTTTCTCAGGGCGATATGGAATCCTCTCAGCGAAAGGACCAGTGGATCGCCAAGCGGCGCTTTCCTGACCACTTCAATTTCACAGCCTTCTGTGCATCCAAGGGCAAGGAGTCTCTTTGCCAGCTTCTCGTTGCCGCCTATTCCTTCTATCATTGCTTTTCCGCCCGGTTTAATATCTGTCAGACACATTTTTACACCTCATTGAAAATGATTATCAATTACATTTACATTATAATGCCATGTGCATGTTCAGTCAATAGTGAACGGAAATTGTTATTTTGTTAACATTGTAGAATATATCGCATCATTATATTACAATGGAAAGTGGATAGTTGTATTCAAGGAACCGATGACCTCAGGCTGCTACCTGTGGTTGGAAAAATTGGTTGTTATGCTGTTGCCGTAGAGGGGGACCTGGAACAATGAGTGTTAAGGGACTTATATTCGATCTGGATGGCGTCCTTGTCGATACTGCCAAATATCATTTCATGGCATGGAAAAGACTTGCGAAGGAACATGGGATCGAATTGAACGATGGATATGCCGAGCCGCTGAAGGGTGTTTCAAGGAAGAATGCCCTGGACATACTGCTTGACCTGACCGGTATAAGCATGAGCGGGGTTGAGAAGCTGAGGGCACTCAACAAGAAGAACTCATGGTATCTCGAATATATAATGGATATTGATGAGAGTGCTGTTTTTGAAGGTGTTTTGGAATTTCTCGATCTTGTGAAGAGTTTGGGCTACAAGACAGCTATAGGCTCGACAAGCGACAATTCCAGCCTGATTCTTGAATGTACCGGGCTCACAAGGTTTTTTGACGTCATAATAGATGGCTACAAGGTAAGTAAGCCCAAGCCTGATCCTGAAGTATATCTTGTCGGGGCTAAAGAGCTGATGCTGGATCCTTCAGAGTGTGTTGTGTTTGAGGATGCAGTAGCCGGGGTTAATTCGGCAAAGACCGCCAGAATGAAGGTCATAGGTGTATCAAGGACTGGAAAGCTGGAAGGAGCAGACAGGGTTATTACTACATTTGCAGGACTCGACGAAAAGATACTGGATTTTTGAAATGGGAGGGAAGCTTATGGGAGATACAGCCGCATTCTTTGATATCGACGGTACCATTTATCGGGAAGGCTTCATGGCTGACCTTTTCAAGAAATTCATAAAAAGCGAGATTATCGAAGAGGAAAAGTGGTATTCCGAGGTCAAGCCGGAATTCGTCAAATGGGACAGAAGAATCGGAACATATGACACCTATCTTGGAAAGATGGCTGAGATCTACACCCAGGCGATCAAAGGACACCACAAGGCTTATATAGAGCACATTGTTAGGAAAGTAGTGGCCGAGAAGGGTGCAAGGGCATACGTCTATACCAGGGAAAGGATAAAGTGGCATAGGGAGAAGGGCCACAAGCTTATTACAATTTCCGGAAGTCCGGTCGAGCTGGTCAGGGATATGGCAGAGCTCTACGGATTTGATGACTACATGGGCACTAACTATGAGATAGACGAGAATGACCTTTATACCGGGGACGTCATACCGATGTGGGACTCAAGGTCGAAGAAGGTAGCTGTGATGCACATGGCAGAGCTTTATGGGCTGGACCTCTCAAAATGCTGGGCATATGGTGACACTGCCGGAGATTTTTCCATGTTGGAGCTCGTTGGAAATCCGATTCTCGTCAATCCTACAAGGGAGCTGATACACCTTGTCACAGATTGCGAAGAGGTGAGGAAAAAGGCAAGGATAGTAGTGGAGAGGAAGGATGTCATCTACGGCATCTCCTTTGATGAACTAAAACTCATATAGTGGAAGAAGCGTGATAATTTGTTGAGGAAAGAGCAGACCATTCCTATGGAGAAGGGCAAGAATGAAATGATCCTCATGGTGGATGGGCAGGACATCATGGAAAGGAGCATCTACTTCGATCTGGAGCATTACCTGTACAAGAAGCCCATATGCATTGGCGTATTCGGAGCTGCAGTATACGATGGCTGGAGCGGGATGATACATACGACCCAATACATGATCGAGAACAAGCGTGATGCAGAAGAGATACTTTATCTTGCAGAAGATTACTTTCTCAGGATGAAGGAGCAGGGAAGAGACAATATTGTGACATTTTCAGGAAACAATGACTTTACCGTCATCAACCATCTGTTCAACAAGCATTCGATAGACCTTACCTTTGACGAACACTTCAGGAAGGTAGATATCCAGAAGGAATATGAGAGAAGATTCAAGAAGAACATAGGACTTAAGAACCTTGAAAGGCTTTTCTCGATAGAAAGGGAAGGAGAAGTCATGTCAGGTGCGACCCTTGCAAAGACGTTCTCCAGGATTATGAAGGACAGGGACTACATTCACAGGATGCCTGCAGACAAGGTAGAAAGAATACTCGTATACAACGAGCAGGATGTGGTGAACCTGGCAAGGATCATGAACCAGTGGCAGGAAGTATCTATGAGCGATGTGGAGAACCTGGAAGGCATACTTCTCGAGGAAAAGGCGGTAAAGCTTGAAAGAATAAGGCTTGAGGAAGAGTACAGACAGAGTCTCATGGAGAACACTGAAATTGAAAACGTGTCGATTTCGACCGAGCATATCGTGCCCTCCGGGGGCTGAAGCAAAACCTGCGTGAAATCGCAGGTTTTGCTTTTTGGTGTCATTGAGACTTTCATATTGCAAGAGTATAATGGCTTTAGAGGTAACAAAGGTGAGGTGCAGCATATGGAATCAGGCTTGAAGAACAAGAAGGTCTATGAAACAGTCATTGACCAGATCAAGGACATGATAATAAGCGGGGAGCTCAAGAAGGGCGACAGGCTTCCTCCGGAGAGGGACCTGGTCGATACTTTGCATGTGAGCAGGACATCGATCAGGGAAGCGCTCAGGGCTCTTCAGATAATCGGCCTGGTGGAATGCCGTCAGGGCGGAGGCAACTTCATCAGGGAAAGCTTTGAGGATAACCTCATCGAACCGCTTTCGCTCATGTTCGTTCTTCAGAACTCAAGGAACCTGGAACTGATTGAGCTTCGGAAAAGCATTGAAGTCCAGATGGCGGCTCTTGCTGCAGATAAGATCACGGATATTGAGCTTGGCGAACTTGAAGGGATCATAAAAAAAATGAAAGAGGATCCCACAGAGGCTCAAAGTGTAAGGCTTGATGCTGATTTTCACTACCTTATCGCAAGGTCATCCGGAAACAGGCTGATGGAAAGCATACTCAGGGCTGTATCATCGCTTATGGACACATTCATTAAGGAGACCAGGGAAGAACTTCTAATGAATCCTGAGAATGATGAGAAGCTCGTACAAACGCATGAGGATATAGCTGTTGCACTCAGGTCCCATGACTCTTCCAAAGCGGCTGAGGCAATGGAAAGGCATCTGGACTTTGTTGCGAGGAACATAAGGCACTAGATTATGACATGATCATTTACTGCCATGTGTATCAAACGGAGGCTAATTGGGGTAGTATTAGTATAAGGATAACAAGGTGAGGTGTATTCAATGGGATTTCGGTTCAGAAAAAGCATAAACCTGGGAAAGGGATTCAGAGTGAATGTCGGAAAGGGAAGCGGCAGCATTTCCTTCGGAGGAAAGGGCTTCAGGCAGAGCATCAGCACAACTGGCAAGGCTACAACCACATTCGGCATACCCGGTACAGGGCTTTCCTACAGCAAGACCTTCAATCCAGGCAAGCTGATCGGGAAAAAGGACCAGCTGTTCAAGAAGGTATCAGAAGACAGCGGACTGACTCCTGAGCAGGAGATCAGTGAGTTCACTGAAGACATTGCAGCGATTACCGGACTTCATCGTGAAGCTGATTACCCATCCGGAATAGACTGGAATGAGGTGCTTGACGAGGAGCCGCCGTTCGCAGAAGGTGAGGATGGACCTAATACATTGGCAGCAAAAAAACTGCTCGATGAAAACAAACCGGGATTCCTGAAGAAGCTTTTCGGAGGAGGCGGGGATACCGCACTTCTTGAAAAGAATGTTGAGGAAGCGAAGGTTCTTGACCAGGAGCTGATAAAGCAATGGAAGATGAACAAGGTCATTGCATCCAAGGTACTGTCTAAGGACACAGAAGGTTTCATGATGGCGCTTGAAAGCCTCAAGATTTCCGAGGAGCTTGGAAGCTTCCTGAAATCCCTGGACATGAGCTTTACTGATGCTGATACCATAAATGTGGACGCAGTGCTTTCGATTACTGATTTCATACCCGAAGAATACAAGACGCTTACACCGACTGGCAAGCTGTCAGTCAAGAAATACACCAAGACCGACTACTGGTCCATAGCATCGCAATTCGTATCCGGTATAGCCTTCAGGATCTCAAGGGACCTGTTCAACCTTTTCCCTATTGCGGACTGCTATATCAACATAACAGAGGAAGATAAGAATCCTTATACAGGCAAAAAGGACTCAGAGCTCATTCTTTCAGTTAAGATAGAAAGATCCGAGCTTGACCGGATCGACCTTGAGAATGTCGATCCATTCGATGCACTTGTCAATTTCCATCACGAAGTGGACTTCGGCAAGACAAAGGGATTCGGCAAGATAAGCAAAGTAACAGTATAGGGATTTCCCAGGCGCATTTCCAATATGGAGGTGCGCCTCTTGCTTTCCTGGAATGGGAAAGTTAAAAAATGATTAAAATGACTTAAAAGTGCCATTTTGGTATTTACAAAAAAAGAAAGCGGTGTTATTTTATTATCGTAGGCTTTAGCACTCGACTGATGAGAGTGCTAACAAAAAAGGTGATGACAAATGCCAAACGAAATTGACAGAAGGAAACTGGATATACTGAAAGCTATAGTTGTCGATTATGTGACCACAGGTGATCCTGTTGGCTCCAGGACTCTGGCCAAGAAATACGAGCTTGGGGTAAGCAGCGCGACCATCAGGAATGAAATGGCTGACCTGGAAGACATGGGATTGCTTGAGCAGCCACATTCATCAGCGGGCAGGATACCTTCATCCAAGGGGTACAGGCTCTATGTTGACAAGCTTATGACTTTGGACGACCTTTCAGTCGATGAGATCAAATTCATAGAGAACAGGATAATCACAATGGCTGCCTACGAAATAGAGAGGGTAATGAAGCAGGCCTCGATGATGCTGTCTGAGCTGACGAACCTTGCGGTTGTCCTCAAGAAGCCGAACATTAATAAATGCCACATCAAGACAGTCCAGCTGGTCCAGATCGACCAGAACGCCATACTTGCAGTTATAATGCTTGATACGGGTTCTGTGAAGAACAAGCACATCAGGTTAAGGTCAATACCAAATCCTGAAGAGCTCATGGCGATATCGAATCTCCTGACCCTGAAGCTCAGGGACATGACCATGGAGGCGATAAACCTTGAGGTGCTTAACACAATCAAGAACGGACTTCAGGGACATGACGAGCTGTTCTCAGAGGTGGTTGGCGCAGTATACGAGAGCCTTAAAAGTGACATGGGGGATGACTACATCATAGAAGGCACCTCCAACATGCTCAAGTACCATGAATTTGCTGATGTTGGCAAGGTAAGGGAATTCCTTAGCCTTCTTGACAATCCTGACGCAATATTCAAGGATTCCGATGATGGCAGCGAATCAGATGGTCTTGTAATCAAGATCGGTGAGGAGCTCGACATACCGGAGGCAAAGGATGTAAGCGTCATTTCAGCCCACTACAGGATCAATGGGAAAAATGTGGGTACCCTGAATCTGATAGGACCGACCAGACTGGATTATTCCAAGGTGGTCTCAATAATTAACAACGTGACAAGCGAGCTTAACAAGAAGCTCAGCGAGGAGGATTTGATTAGCGATGGTTGAAGGAAATGGTGATAAGGATCTCGAACTTGAAAAGGGCGAGACCGTAACAGCCGACGCTTCTGACGATGAGTCTGAAGTGAGGGCTGAGGCAGCCGAAGGCGTGCCTGATGAAGAGGAAGGCAGGGTATTTGATTTGAAGAACTTGCTTGGAGCCAGGAAAAAGCTCGAAGACGAGGCGAAGAAGCTTAGGAACGAGTCTGAGGCATTGAAAGACAGGCTTCAGCGGATATCTGCCGAATATGATAATTTCAGGAAAAGGTCCCAGAAGGAAAAGGAAGGCATCTACACCGACAGCGTCGCAGATGTTGTGAAGGAAATTCTCCCGGTGCTTGACAGCCTTGAAAAAGCCCTGGAATATGAGAAACAAAGTGAAAATGGAATCAACAAGGGCGTCGAGCTGACCCTGGGTCTTTTCAGAAATGCCCTTGAGAAGCTTGGTGTTGAAGAGATCAGGACTGACGAAGGATTTGACCCATCCATGCACGAGGCAGTGATGCACGTTCAGGATGAGTCCTTAGGCACAAATCAGGTAGCTGATGTTTTCATGAAGGGATATAGAAGAAACGAAAAAATAATAAGGTACAGTGTGGTAAAAGTAGCCAACTGATCAGGAGGAGTAAAAAAATGGCAAAAGTAATAGGAATCGACCTTGGAACAACAAATTCATGCGTAGCGGTAATGGAAGGCGGAGACGCGATAGTAATCCCAAATGCTGAAGGTGCAAGGACCACCCCTTCAGTTGTGGCATTCCAGCAGAACGGTGAGAGGTTGGTTGGCCAGGTAGCAAGAAGGCAGGCAATAACCAATTCCGACAGGACAGTTGCGTCCATAAAGAGGGAAATGGGAACAAACCATAAGGTGACAATAGACGGCAAGGATTATACTCCGCAGGAAATTTCTGCAATGATACTTCAGAAGCTCAAGGCTGATGCAGAGGCATACCTTGGTGAGAAGGTAACACAGGCTGTAATTACAGTTCCTGCATACTTCAACGATTCACAGAGAC
>DIWI01000018.1:0-7098 GCA_002428415.1 Clostridiaceae bacterium UBA6110 | reverse complement strand
ATTGACAAGCTGGATGATGCCCACAAGATACTTGTATACGACCTTGGAGGCGGAACATTCGACGTTTCCATCCTTGAGCTCGGAGACGGAGTATTCGAGGTCAAGTCGACGAACGGTAACACAAGGCTTGGCGGAGACGACTTTGACGAAAGAGTCATAAACTATATCGCAGATGAGTTCAGAAAGAACTCCGGAATCGACCTGAAGAAGGATAAAATGGCTCTTCAGAGACTCAAGGAAGCTGCTGAGAAGGCTAAGATAGAGCTCTCTTCATCGATGCAGACAATGATAAACCTTCCCTTCATAACTGCAGACGCAACAGGACCAAAGCACATAGATATGACACTCTCAAGGTCTAAGTTCAATGAACTTACTGCTGACCTCGTAAAGTCAACAATCGAGCCAATGAGAAAAGCTCTTTCTGACGCCGGACTTACAATGAATGACATCGACAAGGTAGTTCTTGTAGGCGGATCCACAAGGACCCCTGCAGTAGTCGATGCGGTCAAGGATTTCACAGGCAAGGAGCCTTTCAAGGGAGTAAACCCTGACGAAGTTGTCGCACTTGGTGCTGCTATACAGGCCGGTGTACTTACTGGAGAAGTCAAGGACATACTTCTTCTCGATGTAACTCCGCTTACACTTGGACTTGAGACCTACGGCGGAGTAGCTACAAAGATAATCGAGAGGAATACTACAATACCTACAAGGAAGAGCCAGATATTCACCACTGCGGCAGATGGACAGACTTCTGTCGAGGTCCACATAGTACAGGGTGAAAGGCAGATGGCTGCTGACAACAAGACACTTGGAAGATTCACTCTCTCAGGCATAGCACCAGCAAGAAGAGGAATACCACAGATTGAAGTTACCTTCGATATCGATGCCAACGGCATAGTAAAGGTAACAGCAGTGGACAAGGCAACCGGAAAGGAAGCCAACATAACGATCACCGCTTCAACCAACCTCACTGATTCTGAAGTAGAAGCAGCAGTGAAGGAAGCCGAAAGGTTCGCAGAAGAGGACAAGAAGAAGAAGGAATCCATCGAAATCAGGAACAATGCTGAGCAGGTGGTATACCAGACTGAAACAACAATGGACGAGCTGAAGGACAAGATGGATGACGCTGACAAGAAGCTGATTGTAGAGAAGCTTGAGGCAGTCAAGAAGATCAAGGATACAGGCTCTGACGATGAAATCAAGAAAGCTACCGATGACCTTACAAATGAGTTCTACAAGGTCTCTTCGAAGCTCTACTCACAGAGCTCACAGCAGGCAGGCCCTGAAGCAGGTCAGTATGAGGGCGAAGGCTCACAGCCAGGTCCTGACAGGGACAACGTTGTAGACGCTGACTTTACGGTCGAGGACGACAAATAAACCCAATATGATGCATGGTTAGGGAAAGGTTATCCTTTCCCTAATTGGGGTTAAGCCCCTTCAAAAGGAAACAGGTGGTGTGAAATGGCAACAAGAGATTATTATGAAGTCCTGGGACTTCAAAAGGGTGCCAGTGAGGAAGAGATAAAGAAGGCTTTCAGAAAGCTGGCCATAAAGTACCATCCGGACAAGAATCCGGGAAACAAAGAGGCTGAAGAGAAGTTCAAGGAAATCAACGAAGCCTACCAGGTGCTTTCAGACCCACAGAAAAAAGCCCAGTATGACCAGTTCGGCACAACGGACTTCAACGGATACGGACAGGGAGCGGGCGGCTTCGATGCATCGGATTTCGGTGGATTTGGCGACATATTCGAGACGTTCTTCGGTGGCGGTGGTTTTTCAGGCGGGGCGTCAAGAAGGCGTACCGGCCCGAGAAGGGGAGCAGACCTTGAATACGCTATGGACCTGACTTTCGAAGAGGCTGTTTTCGGCGCTGAGAAGGAAGTAAGCGTCATGAGGACCGAGGTTTGTGACAACTGTTCGGGAAGCGGTGCCAAAAAGGGTTCAAAGGCCGAGACATGCAAGACCTGCCACGGCTCAGGTACAGTAAGGGTTCAGAGGCAGACGCTTTTCGGAAACATGGTGCAGGAGACAGTCTGTTCGACATGCAACGGATCTGGCGAAACCATATCGGACCCATGCGACATATGCAAGGGAAAGGGCCAGGTAAGGCAGAAGAGGAAGATCACAGTGAACGTTCCTGCAGGTGTTGACACAAACAATGTCATACCTCTCAGAGGACAGGGTGACCAGGGCTCTAAGGGCGGACCGGCAGGAGACCTGCATATCGTGCTCAGGGTAAAGCCTCACAAGACCTTCATCAGAAAAGGAAACGACATATATGTGGATACCCACATAAGCTTTGCAGATGCTGCACTCGGAAAGGAGATCAAGGTTCCGACAGTGGATGGGGATGTCAGCTACGACGTACCTGAAGGTACACAGTCGGGGACCCTTTTCAGGCTGAGAGGAAAGGGAGTACCTGTAGTCAACTCCAGGAACAATGCCAGAGGCGACCAGTATGTCAACGTAATAGTGGATATACCCAAGAAGCTGAATGAAAAGCAGAAAGAAGCACTCTTCCTTTATAAGGAAGCTTCAGGAGAGACTGTGGATAGGACTCCAAAGCAGGACAAGAAGGACAAGAAGAAGTTCGGGATATTCTAGAACAAAAAAGGAAGGCGATTAGCCTTCCTTTTTAGTTACATGACATACAGAAATGATAATATGAAGGTCAGATAGGGATTTCAGGCCTGCGGACCTTCCTCCCCGTAGACAATCTCAAGCTTTGTTGAGCTCATTCCAAGCTCCCTGATAGTTGTTGTCATTGTGGCATATGTTCCTATCAGTGAAAATGCAAATCCTATCATAATGTTGCTTGTGGCACCCTCCAGGGTGTAGATGTCGTCTGGAGAGACGCTCGCAAGCGATAGGTCTCCTACCATGGCAACCACAAGTCCGAGAAAAGCTGCTCCTGCAATAATGAATGGCATCTGGGCTGCCTTTTTTCCTTTGAAAAGAAGATAGGCTTTTTTTGCGGCCAGAGCAAAAGCAAAGCCAAACAGAGCTGAAAACGCACCGATGGCTGTTGCAACCGCCCAGGCGATTCCGATAAGGACTGATGCGATTGAAGCACCTAAGGCTCCACGGATATAGCTGCCGTTTTCACTGCTTCCTGATGAGGATTCCATGTCGGCATCGAGTCTTGACATGCACGAGGGACAGGCTTCTTTGACATCGGATCCAGTCCTGACAGCGGTGAAGGAGCCCTCCATACCGCAAAAGCCGCACGCGCTTTTAAGTCCGAGTGCATTGAATTCATGGGCAAGCTCGGTTATAAGTTCAGCGATCAGAGCAGAAGTCCTTTCATGTGCAAGTTTCTGAAATAGCTCTATACTAAGGTCTGAGCCCTTAATTTCGGAAGACCTGAAGTGGTATCTCTCACTTATTGAATCTAGGAATGACTTTAGCTCTTCCCTTCTTTCGTCGAGTCCTGAAAGTGACGTCCTTACAGTTATCGGTCTGCCTTCATCAGTATGTGAGATGCTGAACCAGAAGCCTTCAGACCGTCCAATTATGGATGCCCCGCTTTCAGTGTACTTCAGCAGGAGGCGAAGTTTCGTTAGAGTCTTGGTAGTCAGTTTCATCTGATGCTCCTTTAGTTTGGACAAATCAGTCCGGATATGAATATGTTTTCATTATAATTGAATTTCCGCCTTCAATCCACAGAAGAACAAATTTTTCCTCATGTCGTATTTTTTTGAATAAAGCCATTGTATTTGCTATAATTTAGTATGCCAAAAGCAGAATGGAGTGGAATATATGAATGGAATATGGAGCGAAATAAAAATCATAGTGGATGAAAAGGATGCGGAAGCGGTTGAGAATATCCTTTACACCATGGACATCAAGGGCCTTGCCATTGAAGACCCGAAGGATATACTGGGACGTGAACAGGGTCCTCTTACCTGGGACTTTGCAGACCTGAACATTTTCGAATTCGCTGACAAGGCTGTCATAAAGGCATACTTCAGCGAGGATGCAGATGCTACAGGTATATGTGAGGAAATCAGAGGCAAGATAATCGGACTCAGGGAGTTCGGGTTTGAAATCGGTGAATTTGAGGTTACCTCAAGGAAGGTAAATGAGGAAGACTGGGCAAACAATTGGAAAAAGTACTACAAGCCAACGAAGATTGGGGAGAGATTTGTTGTAAGGCCTCTTTGGGAGGAATATGAAGCGTCAGGGGACGAGATAATAATTTCAATGGATCCCGGAATGGCATTCGGAACTGGGACACATGAAACTACCAGAATGTGCCTTGAAGCTATAGAGAGGCATATGTCAAAGGGGGATACGGTATTCGATATCGGTACAGGGTCTGGCATCCTTGCAATAGGGGCAAGTCTTCTCGGAGCAGGTGAGGTGGTCGGAGTCGACCTGGATCCTGTTGCAGTGGATTCTGCAAAAGAGAATGTCGGCTTCAATGACCTTGATAACGTCGATATAAGGCTTGGTAACCTTATGGATACTGTGGAAGGTACAGCCGATCTGATAGTTGCAAACATCATAGCAGAAATAGTCGTGGTCCTCATAGACGACGTCAGGATGAAGCTCAAGCCAGGCGGCAAGTTCATATCCTCAGGCATAATAAAGGAAAAGGAAAAGCTGGTCACTGACAAGCTTCTGTCTTCAGGCTTCACCGTAATCGAGACTGACAGGCAGGGCGAGTGGATTGCAATAACAGCAGTGAAAAGCAATGCATAAGGTCTTTACCAGTGAGATAGCTTCTGGCGAGGCAATTGTTAGAGGCGATGACCACAAGCATCTGTCAAGAGTCCTGAGGGTAAGGACAGGCGAGACATTGACTGTCAATGACCTTATGGGGCATGACTTTGAAGGGACTGTAAAAGATGTCCTGAAGGACCAAACAGTAATCAGCATAATCAGGGAAATCGAAGGTACAAATGAGAGTCCGGTAAGGATCACCCTGTACCAGGGAATTCCGAAGGCCGGCAAGATGGACCTGATCGTCCAGAAGGTCACTGAGCTTGGTGCTGCAAGTATAGTACCGGTCATTACCGCAAGGGTGGAGTCAGCAAGCAGGGGAGAGTACAGGAAGCTCGACAGGCTCAGACGAATAGCGCTTGAAGCATCGAAGCAATCAAAAAGGACGATCATACCTGAAATCACCGAACCGTGTGAACTTGCTGAAATTGCTGAAACTTTGAGAAGGCATGACCTCATAGTAGTCCCATACGAGAATGCTGAAGGCTATGGAATCAACAGGCTGCGAAAAGAGCTGCAGGAAGCAAATGACATCGCTGTTGTAATTGGTCCTGAAGGCGGATTCGAGGCGGAGGAAATCAGATTGCTTGAAGAGCTTGGAGCAAGGACAGTGACACTTGGGAAAAGGATATTAAGGACTGAAACTGCAGGCATGGCAGCAATTGCAATGCTGCAGATGGCATATGGAGACATGGGAGGCGATTGATTGAGAGTGGCTGTGGAGACACTGGGGTGCAGAGTCAATACATATGATTCGGAAGCTATGATGGAGCTGTTCGAAAGAGACGGCTTTGAGGTTGTTGATTTTGGGGACAAGGCTGATGTATATGTCATAAATACCTGCACTGTGACAAATATGGGCGACAAGAAATCCAGACAGCATATCCACAGGGCGAAGCGTCAGAATCCTGATGCGGTAGTTGCTGTCGTCGGATGCTATTCCCAGGTGAACAAGGAGGAAGTCGCATCTATAGAAGGTGTCGACGTGGTCCTTGGTTCAAGGAACAAATCAGAGATAGTGTTCTATGTGAACAAGGCAATCGCTGAAAAGAAGCAGGTGGTGCATGTTTCTGAAAACATAATGATGGGTGCCCGTTTTGAGGAGCTCAGCATCAAAGGTTATGAAGGAAAGACAAGGGCGTTCATGAAGATTCAGGACGGATGCAACAGGTTCTGTTCGTATTGCATAATACCCTATGCAAGAGGCGGAGTCTCCAGCAGGGACCCCGCCAGGGTGATAGAGGAGGTAAGGCTTCTTGCCGCTGAGGGGTTCAAGGAAATCATCCTGTCAGGGATCCACATAGCATCTTATGGGCAGGACTTCAAGGAAGGCTACGGACTTATCGACCTCCTGGAAGAACTGGATGGAATCGAGGGCATTGAGAGAATCAGGATAGGCTCCATCGAGCCCATGTTCTTCAAGGGTGAAGCCATGGAAAGGGTTTTGTCACTGAAGAAGCTGTGCCCGCATTTCCATTTGTCACTTCAATCAGGCTCTGATGCTACACTTAAAAGGATGAACAGAAGATATACTTCAGAGGAATACCTTGAAGTTGTCCTGAAGCTAAGGGACAGACTGCCTGATGTATCCATAACGACAGATGTAATTGTGGGTTTTCCGCAGGAAACTGATGAGGAATTCAAAGAGACAATGGATTTTCTGGAAAAGGTCCAGCTCGACAAGATACATACATTCAAGTATAGCGAGCGTAAGGGAACACCTGCAGCTAAGATGACCGGCAAGGTGGAGCCCGGGATAAAGGATGAAAGAAGCAACCTGGTGATTAAGCTTTCAGCCATGTTTGAAGAACACCATGTTTCGGGAATTGTCGGAAAGAAGGTAAATGTCCTTTTCGAAGAAGGCAAGGATGGAGTGTATTATGGTTACACACCTGAATACATCCGGGTAAGGACAGAGTCCAAGCAGGACCTTGAGGGTCTAATACGCACTGTGCTTATAACCGGTTCGGTTAAGGATACTGCATTCGGAGAACTTGAAGATGAATGAGAGGATTGATAACATGGATTGTCTGTTTTGCAGGATAATAAGCGGTGAGATTCCAAGCAGCAAGGTTTATGAGGACGAATATCTATATGCATTCAGGGACATAGCACCACAGGCGCCGGTCCATATTCTTGTTGTTCCCAAGCTGCATGTCAGCGGAATAAATGAGCTGGATACCGAAAGCTCGGCCATTGCTTCAAGGGCACTTGTTGCAATAAGGGACCTGGCAAAGAGGGAAGGTATTGCAGAATCAGGGTATAGGGTTGTCATTAATACGGGCAGGGACGGACAGCAGAGTGTCAATCACCTGCATTTCCATATGCTTGGAGGCAGAACTTTGGCATGGCCTCCGGGTTAAAATGATTGAC
>DIWI01000006.1 GCA_002428415.1 Clostridiaceae bacterium UBA6110 | reverse complement strand
ATGGGCACACCAAGGTCATAAGTGAAATGATTGATGAGCTGAAGCCTGAAATCATGCTTATAGGTGCAACTAACATAGGAAGAGACCTTGCGCCAAGGATAGCTTCAAGAGTGTCCACAGGTCTTACAGCGGATTGTACTCAGCTCGACATAGAAGCTGAAACAAGGACACTGCTGCAGACAAGACCTGCCTTCGGAGGAAATCTGATGGCTACGATCATCAATACCGAGTTCAGGCCACAGATGTCTACAGTAAGACCTGGAGTCATGGATCCGCTTGAACCTGTTGAAGGAAGAACCGGTGAACTGATAAGGATAATCCCGAAGATTTCTGCAGGTGATGTCAGAGTCAAGGTCAGGGAAATCGTCAAGGCAAAGAAGAAGGGAGTACTCATTGAAGAGGCTCACGTAATAGTATCCGGAGGACGTGCCATGGGCGGTCCTGAGGGCTTTGAGATCCTCAAGCCTCTTGCTGAGAGACTCGGTGGAGAGATCGGTGCATCAAGGGCAGCTGTTGACAGCGGATGGATCGAGAAGAGCCACCAGGTCGGACAGACAGGAAAGACAGTAAAGCCTGTCATATACATCGCGTGCGGAATTTCAGGAGCAATCCAGCATCTTGCAGGAATGAAGGACTCTGATGTCATCATAGCGATCAACAAGGATCCGGAAGCTCCGATATTCAAGATAGCAAACTACTCTATCGTCGGTGACTACAAGGAAATCGTACCGGCGCTTGTGGAAATGCTTGGAGAGAAGAACTAATAAGAACTATTGGAGATGAAGTAATGGTTGAATATAAACCAAAAGGATTGTTTTTTGAAGATTTTGAAGTAGGTCAGGAATTCGCAACAACAAGAAGGACTATAACCGATAGTGATATAATAAATTTCGCTTGTCTGACCGGAGACTTCAACCCTATCCATATAGACGATGTCACTGCAGCCGAGGGGCCGTTCAAGAAACGAATAGCCCACGGAATGCTGGGAGTGGCGATAATGAATGGACAGATGAACCAGCTGGGGATCTTCGAAGGTACGACGATAGCCAAGGCCGAGGACACGAATAGGTACAAGGCACCGATATTCATCGGCGACACAGTCAGCACAATTATCAAGATCGTTGAAGTAAAGCCAAGCAGCAAAGGCGGAAAAGGAACTGTTTTTGCTGATACATACCTCATCAACCAGAGAGGCGAAGTAGTGACACAGAGCAGCAACGTGATTCTGATAAAAGGAAGAAAGTAACCAGGATGGGAGCGTCCTGAACAAGGCGGGAACCGTATATGAGACAGCATAACGGTTACCCGATGCATATGCAGCTTACAGACAGCATTATTACAGGGGGTATAGAAATGAAACTGATAAGTCAGGAAAACGCAGCCAATTTGGTAAAGGACGGTGATACAATTTTCACCGCGTCGTTCGGAATGAACGCATTCCCTGAAGAGTTCGCAATAACGCTTGAGAAGAGGTTCATTGAAACAGGAAAGCCAGTTGGAATAACATACTACAACGCAGCGGCAAGCGGAAACTTCGGAGAAAAGGGTGTAGCCCATTTTGCTCATGAAGGCTTTCTGAAGAGAATCGTTACTGGTCATTTTGGAGCAGCCGGACCAGCAATGCAGAAGCTGATCGCTGAAAACAAGGTAGAAGCTTATAACTTCCCGCAGGGAGTGCTTGCCCAGATGCCTAAGTTTGTGGCATCAAAGAAGCCTGCCTACATAACAAAGGTTGGTCTCGGAACCTTCATAGACCCGAGGCTCGAGGGCGGAAAGTCCAATGAGGCAGCAAAAGAGGACCTGATAGATATAATCGAAATCTATGGCGAAGAGTACATGATGTACAAGCTTCCAAAGGTTGATGTTGCAGTCATAAGAGGTACTTACGCTGATGAAAACGGCAATGTCGTGCTTACGGATGAGGCTATCTTAACTGATCCGATAGCTGTAGCAACGGCTGCAAAATCCTGCGGTGGAATAGTAATCGCAGAGGTCAGGGCCATTGCGAAGGCTGGAACCTTCAAGCCAAAGGAAATCAAGGTGCCTGGACTCATGGTTGATTATGTTGTCATCGCTAGTCCTGAGAACCACAGGCAGACATCGGGAACTATCTATAACCCAGCCTTTTCAGGAGACCTGAAGATACCGATGCACTCCATGCCAATCATGCCTCTTACAGAGAGGAAGATCATAGCAAGAAGAGCATCTATGGAGCTGGTTCCCCATGCAGTAGTAAATGTCGGAGTTGGAATTCCTGACGGAGTACCGACAGTTGCAAATGAGGAAGGAATGAGCCCAGAGCTGAGCTTTGGCACCGAGGCCGGTGTAATCGGCGGAATCCCTGGACAGGGACTTGATTTTGGAAGCGCATACAATGCAGATGCCATAATCGAGCACCCACAGCAGTTCGATTTCTATGATGGCGGCGGAATTGATGTAACATTCCTGGGACTTGGCGAATCTGACCATTCAGGAAACGTCAATGTAAGCAAGCTTGGCGGAAAGCCTGTCGGAGTCGGCGGATTCGTCAACATAACCCAGAATGCAAAGAAGGTCGTCTTCTGCGGAACATTCACAGCTGGCGGACTGAAGGAAGAGATAAGGGACGGAAAGCTTGTAATACTCCAGGAGGGTAAGGCTAAGAAGTTCAGGAACAAAATTGACCAGGTATCCTTCGCAGGTGCAATAGCAACAAAGAACAGACAGCCGGTGCTTTATGTGACTGAGAGAGCCGTACTTGAGCTTATTGAAGGAAAACTCACTCTCGTCGAAATCGCACCAGGTATTGACCTTGAGAAGGACATACTTGGACAGATGGAATTCAGACCGGAAATAGCTGCTGACCTTAAGATAATGGATCTTGGAATGTTCCAGGAAACATGGGGTGGCCTGAAGGAAATCATCTACTCGAAGAACAAGTAAAATGGTTCATTGATTTTGAGGACTGCCATGAATGGCGGTCCTCAATTTCCGTGTGGATTAAACCTGCCATAATTTTGCGTTCAAATGATAAATTATCAATTTGTTGCTGAATATAGCGGGAAAAATTCATTAAAAGATGCAATCCGTTGACAGCTTGGAATACGCGAGCCTATAATGTTATCAATTGGATTTCGGATTGCGAGTAATTTCTGCAGTCTGGCAGGAGGAACATATGAAGGAAAGGTCTTTTGAGGAGATTAATGAAAAGATTAAGTCTGGTACTGTCGTAGTCTGCACTGCAGAAGAGCTCATAGCCCTTGTGGATGAGGTGGGACTTGAGAAGGCGTACGAACAGGTTGACGTGGTTACTACGGGAACCTTCGGGCCCATGTGCTCATCAGGGGCATTCCTCAATTTCGGTCATTCGGATCCGCCAATAAGGATGGAGAAGATAATGCTGAACGGTGTAGAGGCTTATGGCGGGCTTGCAGCTGTGGATACATATATAGGAGCTACAGCGGAGTCAGAGGACAAGGGCTATGAATATGGCGGAGCACACGTCATATGCGACCTCATAGATGGAAAGGAAGTGGTGCTTGAGGCTCACGGCAAAGGTACGGACTGCTATCCCGCAAAGAGCGTGAGGACGAGGCTTACCCTGTCAGACCTTAACGAAGCATACCTCTACAATCCGAGAAACGCATATCAGAACTATTCGGCAGCAACAAACACATCTGGAAAGGCGCTGCACACATATATGGGGACACTCCTTCCCAGGACTGGCAACGTGACATACTCCACCAGCGGAGAGCTTAGTCCGCTTCTTAAGGACCCGGGACTGAGGACCATAGGTGTCGGAACAAGGCTATTGGTTGGTGGGGCTGTAGGGTATGTTGCCTGGAACGGAACGCAGTGCAAGACGTCCGCACCAAAGAATGAAAATGGAACTCCGATGACTCCTGGAGCTACGCTTGCTGTTGTGGGGGAGCTTAGGGAAATGGACACGAAGTACATAAGCCCAGCTGTATTCAAGGGATATGGTACATCTATGAATGTCGGAATCGGTATACCCATACCTGTGATAGACATGGATGTCCTCAGGGCATGTGCTGTGACCAACAAGGACATAACGACCAATATAGTGGATTACTCCGTACAGAGCCGGTCAAAGCCTGTCATAAAGACAGTGACCTATGAAGAGCTGCAGAGCGGAAAAGTGGAAATTGATGGAAAGGAAGTCAAGACATCACCGACCTCAAGCATACGTAAGGCAAGGGAGATTGCAGAGAATCTCAAGAAACTGATTCTTGACGGGGAGTTCCTTCTCGAGGAGCCTGTAAAATTCTTTAAGAAGGATGCTGCAGTTAAGGCCATGAAGGACCCTGAGGAGGTAAGAAAATGAAGACAAAGCTTTTCATGAAGTTTCCACCCAATGTGACGAATACTCCGGTAACCTACCAGCTTGTGAAGAAATTTGACCTGAAGTTCAATATCCTGAAGGCTGAGATTGATTTCAACCTTGTTGGGATAATCCTTTACGACATAGAGGGAGAAGCTGGAAATATCTCAGACGCAATGGATTATGTAAGGTCACTGGGGATAGAGTGCGACATGGCACCTTCAGGGATTGTTATCAGTAACACCCTTTGCACTGACTGCGGCCTTTGTACCTCGGTCTGTGCCATCAATGCTTTGTCAATATCAGGCCCGGACTGGAAGCTCAATTATGATGCAGGAAAGTGCATAGGCTGCAATCAATGCATACCGGTTTGCCCGACAAGGGCAATAACGCACGGCCTCTATGAAGAGCTGGAGGCCTGAAAGTGTACGAGGAACGGTCATACAGGGGTATCATCGGATCGGACCTTAAGAGGATGACAGTCATCGATGAGGAGTCAGACCTTGACATACAGTACAGCGGAGAGATTAACGGAATTGAACACGAGCTGTCAGGGCTTAGGGATGTGCTGAAGAAGCATATCAAGAGAGAGCAAGAATTCCTTACATGTCTATCACCAATACCTTCCCTTGAGGATGAACACCCTATGGTTTCCCATATGAAGAGGACTGCGGAAAAGGCTGGTGTCGGACCCATGGCAGCCGTTGCAGGAGCAGTGGCTGAATACCTTGGCAATATGCATCCTGAATGTGAGGATCTCATAATTGAAAATGGCGGCGACCTGTATGTAAGAAGCACAAGGGATATCAAGGTTCTGATATATGCCGGAAATTCACCGCTTTCTAACCGGATTGCGCTTGAAGTAAAGGGTGATGACACTCCTTTGGGCATCTGCACTTCTTCAGGGACTGTAGGCCACTCATTAAGCTTCGGAAAAGCTGATGCAGTTGTCATAGTCTCAAAGGATACCCTGCTTGCTGACGCTGCAGCTACAGCTGCAGCCAACAGGATAAGCACAAAGGAAGACATTCAGGGAGCTCTTGAGTTCGCTTCTGGAATAGAGGGAGTTTTGGGTGCTGTTGCAGTAATCGGGTCTTCAATCGGCTTCTGGGGAAATGTTAAGGTGGTGCCAGTGCGGCCTTAGGCTGCGCAAGGCACCATTTTTGCTTTCGTTGCATTGAGAATCAAAAGAATGTAAGATTGTGGTAGGGCGCTGTTTCTTGATTATCATTGAAAACAGGAGTTAGATATATAATGGAAGAGATGTTTTGGGAAGAGCATACAGGGCTAAAGAGAGAGGCTCCGGGAAGTGAGGAGTCTACCCTCCGGGCACTGGATAAGGTGATCCTTACTGGTGAAAAACCTATGGTCCTTGATATTGGGTGCGGACCGGGAGACCAGACGATCACAATAGCGAAGACTTTCAGGGACGCAACTATTATGGCGTTAGATACCCATGAGCCCTTTTTGGATGAGCTTGTGAAGCGTTCTGATGAGGCAAGGGTACTTGACCGGATTGAGCCACTCAGGATATCAATGTTCGATATGCCGTTTCCGAATGAGCACTTTGACCTTGTCTGGGCTGAAGGTTCTGCCTATATAATGGGCTTTCAGAACGCACTGAGGTCCTGGAAGCGCTTTCTCAAGGAAGATGGGTACATCGGCCTGACAGAGCTATCCTGGCTAAAGGCAGCTCCGTCAGAGGAAGCCAGGCGATTCTGGAGCTTAGGGTATCCTCAGATGAAGCATATGGATGAGAACAGGAAGCTGATAGATGAAGAAGGCTACGAGCTAATGGATATGTTCATTCTTCCTGAATCCGACTGGTGGGACAGTTATTATACTCCAATGGAGAAAAGGATAAATGAACTTAAGGGAAAATATCAGGGAAAGCCGGAAAGCCTGGCTGTCCTTGAAGGTGAAATGGAAGAAATCGGGATGTACCGGAAACATTCAGACGAATACGGCTACGTCTTTTATATCATTAAAAAGAACTGACTGGAGGTGACCTCATATGGCGACGCTAAGGGAAAAGGTTGAAGCCTTCTGCGATGAGAATGGGCTTTTGGATAAGAATGACAGAGTTCTTGTGGCTTTTTCAGGTGGAAGCGATTCGCTCTGCATGCTGAATATCCTTATGGAGCTAAAAGGTGAATATGGCCTAAGGCTTGGTGCGGCTCATGTCAACCATCTGCTGAGAGGTGAAGCTGCTGACGCTGATGAGGAATTCTGCAGGGATACCTGCGATAACCTTGGAATACCCTTCTATTGCCTCAGGAAGGATGCAGAGGGCTATGCCGCTGAAAAAGGTGTATCAACTGAGGTCGCTGGCAGGGAAATCAGATATTCATTCCTTTCTGAGGTCATGGAAAGGGAAGGCTACAACAAATGCGCCACTGCGCACAACCTGAACGACCAGGGGGAGACAGTGCTTCTGAACCTTATAAGAGGCACCGGATTGTCAGGGCTCACGGGAATCAGTGCCAGACGGGAAGTCTTCATAAGGCCTCTTCTTTCAACACCAAGGAGTGAGATAGAAGAATATCTCACTTCAATTGGTCAGGAAGGCAGAAAGGATGCCACAAACGATGAGAACAATTACTCCAGGAACAAGCTCCGGAATGTCATAATCCCGTATATCCGCGAGAACTTCAATGAGGATTTTTCGACGACGGTATATAGGATGGCAGAGCTTCTGGAGGAGGATAACCTATATATTGAGGGACGTGCAAAGGAAGCTGTCGACAGGTATGTACTTGAGAAGAGCTATGAGACCATGATAAGGAAAGAGGCCTTCAGGCTTGAAAAGGCCATACTCAACAGGGTGGTGCTTTCGGCTGTCAGGATGGTCAAGGGTGATACTATAAACATTGAGAAGGTCCATGTAGACAAGATAGTAAGGCTGCAGAACGGAGAGACGGGAAAGATAATCGACATCAAGGACGACATTACAGCATATAACAACTACGGCGACATGTACATCAGGCGCAGGGGCACTTCAATTGACCCAAGCATCCTGAGCCCGCTGAAGGAGAAATCATACAACATTCCCGGCACATATTATATCGGCAGCCTCAGGGTAAAGTTTGAGATACTTGATTCCATGCCACCAAAGAAGGACCCTTGCTGCAGATATTTCGACCTGGATTCAACCGGAAGGAGAATAAAGATCAGGAACAGGGTGCACGGGGACAGGGTGAAGCCGCTTGGAATGACAGGCTACAAGAAGGTTAAGGATATATTCATTGACAGGAAAATCAAAAGGGATCTCAGGAACAACCTTTTAGTTTTCTTAAAGGATGATGAGATATTCTATATAGAAGACACGGTTACAGGTGAGGACTTCAAGGTAACGGACAAGACAGAGAAAGTCCTTTCTGTAGGCATATTCAAGGAGGAAACTGATGATAGTAAATGATGTTAAGGAAATCCTTATAGGGAAAGAGGAGCTCGCTGCAAAATGCAAGGAGCTTGGCGCAATGATAAGCCATGACTATGCAGGCAGAGACCTGGTGCTTGTCGGTATACTCAAGGGTTCGGTCGTATTCATGACAGATCTCATGAAGGAGATAACAATACCTGTAATGCTCGATTTCATGGCTGTATCCAGCTACGGAGCTGATACGAAGAGTTCCGGAGTCGTTAAGATAATAAAGGACCTGGACATGGATGTTGAAGGGAAGAGCATCCTCATAGTAGAGGACATCATTGATACCGGACTTACCCTGGGATACCTTGTAGAGTACCTTAAGGCAAGAAAGGCTTCATCCATAGAGATAGTTTGCCTTCTTGACAAGAAGGAAAGAAGAAAGGTAGATATACCAGTAAAGTACAGGGGCTTCGATGTTCCTGATGAATTCATCATAGGTTATGGCATTGACTATGCTGAAATGTACAGGAATCTCCCTTATGTGGCTTCTTTGAAGGAAGAGGTATACAAAAAATAGAGGTTCAGGGAATGTTAACATAAAATTCCTGAATATCTATTCTATTGGATACAATTTTATTTTACAATATAAGCAGACCCTGATATTTAGGGTAATGCTATTACGAAAGGAAGGCCGGCTGTAAAGCCTGGCCATATGGAGATATATATGAACACCAAACAAAGAATGCCAGCAGGGTTCACCTGGATTGGAATACTCCTATTGTTCATGATTGCATCCTTCCTCTTCTCTAATTCAGATCCGAACCTGAATGCAGTGTCTTTCGACAAGTTCAAGACTGAATACAGGAATGGGAACGTTAAGGAGATAGAGGTCAGGGATGATGGCATGACCATTAGGGGAGTACTTCAGGATGGAACTGAGTTCACAACCGTCGCATCATCAGAAAGGCTTGACAGCTTCCTTGCTGAAGAAGGAAGGGATGATGTCATTGAAAAATACACTCCCGTGCAGACTACTGACATGTGGTCGATTATCCTTCCGATGGGAGGAATACTTATCGTGGTTGGCTTCCTGTTCTTCTTCATGAACCAGCAGAACCAGCAGAATGGTGGCGGCGGTGGAAACAGGAATGTCATGAATTTCGGAAAGAGCAGAGCCAAGATGGCCAATCCGGAAAATAAGAGCGTTACCTTCAAGGAGGTTGCAGGCGCTGAAGAGGAAAAGTACGAGCTCCAGGAGGTCGTCGACTTTCTGAAGAACCCGAAGAAATATATTGACCTGGGAGCGAGGATTCCAAAGGGCATACTCCTTGTCGGACCTCCTGGAACTGGAAAGACCCTTCTGGCCAAGGCGGTAGCCGGCGAAGCAGGAGTCCCGTTCTTCAGCATTTCAGGTTCTGACTTTGTTGAAATGTTCGTTGGTGTCGGAGCCTCAAGGGTCAGGGACATGTTCGACCAGGCAAAGAAGAACTCACCCTGCATAATATTCATTGATGAGATTGATGCGGTGGGAAGAAAGAGGGGAGCTGGCCTGGGCGGCGGACATGATGAAAGGGAGCAGACTCTCAATCAGCTTCTTGTCGAGATGGATGGGTTCGGAATCAATGAAGGTATAATAATGGTTGCTGCAACCAATAGGCCTGACATACTTGATACAGCTCTGCTAAGGCCAGGCAGGTTCGACAGGCAGATTGTCGTAGGATTCCCTGATGTCAAGGGACGCGAGGAGATACTGAAGGTCCATGTGAGGAACAAGCCTCTGGCTGATGACATAAAGCTGGATGTACTTGCAAAGATGACCTCCGGATTCACAGGTGCTGACCTTGAGAACCTTGCAAATGAGGCAGCTCTTCTGGCAGTAAGGGCAGGCAGGAAGTTCATAACAATGGTTGAGATGGAAGAAGCAATAACAAGGGTAATAGCCGGAACCGAGAAGAAGTCAAGGATCGTATCTGAGAAGGAGCGAAGGCTGACAGCTTATCATGAGGCCGGACATGCGATAATAGGAAGGCTCATGCCTGACCTTGACCCAGTACATCAGATAAGCATAATACCGAGAGGCATGGCCGGAGGATACACTATGCACCTTCCTTCAGAGGACAGGAGCTACATGTCCAAGACCAGGCTTGAGCAGATGATGGTATCACTGCTTGGCGGCAGAGTCGCAGAGAAGCTTATAATCCATGATATATCAACAGGGGCAAAGAACGATATCGACAGGGTTTCCAAGATCGCAAGGTCAATGGTCATTGACTACGGAATGAGTGATGTTGTAGGAACCATATCATTTGGCGAGGGTGAAGAGGTATTCATAGGAAGAGACTTCTCCAAGTCAAAGACCTTCAGCGAGAAGACAGGACAGATCATCGACGACGAGGTCAAGAAGCTGGTGGACAAGGCATATGAAAAGGCCGAGGAGCTGCTGTCTGAAAATCTCGACAAGCTTCATCTGGTAGCACAGACGCTGCTTGAGAAGGAAAAGATCGAAGCTGACGAGTTCGAATCGCTATTCACAACTGGCAGGCTTCCTGAAAAGAAAGAGCAGCCAGCTGAGCCACAGCTCAAAAAAGATCAGAAAAATACTGAAAGCAAGCCTGAAGAAAGGCCTGCTGTAAAGGACCTGACTGGTGCAGGACCGATTGCGGAAGCATGATGAATTGAGGATGGAGCCTGTTCCGGTGGCGGAGCATGTTCCATCCTTTCTCTTTTTAGTATCGGTGTAATGAGCAATTTGGGAATAAACTGCAAACAAAATGAAACTCAATTGCCATGATAAATCCAATCAAGGAGCTGATTGAGATGAAGGGGATTCTTAAGGTTTCAGGGAGAATAGTCTATTTGGTACTCACGAGCCTCGTAATAATCATAGCTGGGAAAGGGGATGCATTCCTCAGAGACCCGGTTGGAATCATCTATCTGGTGCTCTGGAATGTGTGGTGGGCTGTGACCTTCCTTGGAAGAAGGCAGGGCAGAGAAACAAGGTACGACAAGGGGCAACGGGCTTTGGTGATTGCAGTGTCACTTATTTCAGTTCCGTGGCTGATTATTGCTCCACCATGGGAGTATTCGAGCTTCGAAGGTCCGATTGCAAGAGGCAGTATAATCTCCTATATAGGACTTGTACTGTTTGCGGCAGGAATTCTGATTCAGGCAATCGCCATGGTTCAGCTGAAAGGCTCATATACTGTAAGGCTTGGGGTTCAGCCTGAGCAGAAGCTAGTAACAGGGGGATTGTATCGGATAGTGCGGCATCCAGGATATCTTAGCTATTTGCTGTCAATTGCCGGAATTGGTCTTGCAATGTGCAGCTTGCTGACCTTTGTGCTCTTATTCATCGTGATGCTTTTCCTGGTAAAAAGGATTCAGGAGGAGGAGAAAATGCTGTCTGCGGAGTTCGGGGAGAGATACACTGAATACATGAAAAGTACAAAGAGGCTCATTCCATTAATTTACTGAACTTGTTCAAAATTTGGCTGGAAAATGGAAACAAATGAATCTTTTATCGCGGGACTTATGTTTTCTTTGCAGGGATTTATGCATAAATTTGTCTTCGTACTGAAATCATAGATTAAGTTTGACTTTATGCATGGTATAATTGAGGCAATAGAACTGAAAGGAGAGAAACACTTGGAAAATAGATTGAAGGCAGGAATCAAGGGATCTCAGAAGATTACGGTAACCGAAAATGATACAGCGGCTGCGCTTGGTTCCGGAAACATAAGCGTATTCTCGACTCCTTCGATGATAGCGCTTATGGAGAAGACATCAAGGCTCAGCGTGCAGGAGCTTTTGGAAAGCACCAAGACCACGGTCGGTACCAAGGTCGCAATATCACATCTCAAGGCTTCGCCTGTTGGAAGTGAGGTCCTTTGCGAATCGCTTCTTACGGTGGTTGACGGCAGAAGGCTTGAGTTTACTGTGGCAGCATGGGTAGATGGCGAAAAGATCGGCGAAGGCACTCATGAGAGATTCATAGTCGATGAAGTCAAATTCCTTTCATCAGTGTACAAGAAGTAGGAGGACTTAAACTATGAAGAGCGACATTCAGATAGCACAGGAAAGCAGCATGCTGCCTATAAGAGACATTGGCGCTTCACTCGGACTTTCAGAGGATGACCTTGAATATTACGGGAAATATAAAGCCAAGGTATCCCTTGATGTGCTTGCCGAAAGGGAAGGCAAAGAGGATGGGAAGCTTATCCTTGTGACTGCAATTAACCCTACTCCGGCAGGAGAGGGAAAGTCCACGGTTACTGTAGGACTGGGGCAGGCACTCAACAGGCTTGGAAAGAAGGCGGTCATAGCTCTAAGGGAACCATCCATGGGACCTGTATTCGGTGTGAAGGGTGGAGCTGCCGGTGGAGGATATTCTCAGGTAGTCCCCATGGAGGATATCAACCTGCATTTCACTGGAGACATGCATGCGATAACCTCTGCAAACAATCTTCTTGCAGCAGCAATCGACAACCATGTCCACCAGGGGAACTCTTTGGGACTGGATATCAGAAGGATAACCTGGAAGAGAGCAATGGACATGAATGACAGGGCTCTTCGAGACGTCATAGTAGGTCTGGGCGGAAAGCCAAACGGATATCCCAGGGAAGACGGCTTCATGATAACCGTGGCATCAGAAATCATGGCCATTCTCTGCCTGTCCACATCGCTTATGGACCTTAAGGAGAGGATGGGACGGATAGTCATCGGATATGACCTGAAAGGGGAACCAGTATTCTGCAGGGACCTTAAGGTAGAGGGTGCAATGGCACTTCTGATGAAGGATGCCATAAAGCCGAATCTGGTACAGACTCTGGAGAACACTCCTGCAATAATACATGGAGGCCCCTTCGCGAACATAGCTCATGGCTGCAACAGCATCCTGGCGACAAGGACCGCACTGAAGCTTGGAGAATATGTCATCACTGAGGCTGGCTTCGGAGCTGACCTTGGTGCTGAGAAGTTCCTTGACATCAAGTGCAGGTTCGGAGGACTGAAGCCGAAGGCTGTGGTCATCGTAGCTACCATCAGGGCTCTTAAGCTCCATGGCGGAGTACAGAAGTCTGACCTTTCACATCCTGATGTCGAAGCTCTTGCCAGAGGAATAGTCAACCTTGAGAAGCAGATCGAGAACATACAGGGTTTCAGGCTTACGCCTGTCATAGCGCTAAATAAATTTGGCACGGACAGTGAAGAAGAGATTGCCTTCATAAAGGAATTCCTTGCAGGAAAGGGCATCGAAGTTGCTCTGACTGAGGTATGGGAAAAGGGCGGCGAAGGCGGACTTGACCTTGCGAAAAAGGTCATCGAGGCTGCCGACAGGATGGAAGGCGACTATGAAGTCCTTTATGGTACCGAAGCTCCAATCAAGGAAAAGATCGATACTATAGTAAGAAAGATATATGGTGGAAAGAGTGTTGCCTATTCAGCCACTGCCGACAAGCAGATACTCGAGCTTGAAAAGTTCGGACTGGACAAGAAGCCAATATGCATGGCGAAGACGCAGTACTCACTGTCCGACAACCCTAAGCTTCTGGGAAGGCCTGAAGGCTTCGAGGTTAAGGTAAATGAGGTAAGGGTATCTAATGGTGCAGGCTTCATCGTATGTCTCACAGGTGACATAATGACGATGCCGGGACTTCCGAAGGTTCCTGCCGCTGAAGTCATGGATATCGACGAAAAAGGCAATATAGTAGGTTTGTTCTAACAGAATAAGCGGGGACCTTTTCAGGTCCCTTTTTCAATAATCATGGTATTTGAAAGAGAAAATATATGACATATTGCCAATTTATAAGAAAATATTTGCCGCAGATGGTAAAAGTGCCTGATTTACTTGACAATTAGNNTAAAATTATATTGTTAAAAACAAATGACATCTATATGCACTGAGATAGACATAGCAGCTTTTTCGAGCTGCTTTTAGATTTATATTGGGGAGGATGCGGTATTTTGATACTCTTGGTTGACGTTGGAAATACCAACATAGTTATAGGTATTCACGATGGCAATGATATCATTGCTGATTTCAGGCTGGCAACAGATTCTAAGAAAACGTCAGATGAAATGTCCATACAGGTAGTTGAGCTGTTCAGGATGAATGGCATAAGCGTATCGGACATAACAGGGGTAATCATTTCATCGGTCGTTCCGAATGTCATGTATTCTCTTGAGAACATGATAAGGAAGACATTCGACATCCATCCCATGATAGTGGGTCCGGGACTTAAGACAGGAATGAACATTAAGACCGACAATCCAAGGGAGGTCGGAGCAGACAGAATCGTAAATGCCGTAGCTGCATATGAGAAATACAAGAGGAGCATGATCCTTGTTGATTTTGGAACAGCTACAACGTTCGATGCAGTAAAAGGCACCGGTGTTTATATAGGCGGAGCAATTCTTCCCGGTATAAAGATCGCTGCTGATGCGCTCTTCGAAAGGGCTGCGAAGCTCCCCAGGATAGAGCTCGTGACGCCTGAGAAGGTAATTGGAAAGAATACCGTAACCTCCATGCAATCTGGAATAGTCCTAGGCTATATCGGCAGCATTGAGTACATAATCAAGATGATGAAGAAGGAAATGATGGAAGAGGGCGAGGAAGAGCCGCTTGTAATAGCTACTGGCGGATTGTCCAGGATGATTTACAACGGCACTGATTCCATCGATCTCCTTGAACCTGGACTGACCCTGGAGGGGCTGAAGATAATTTATGATAAAAATAGGAAAGAAGACCGTTGATACCAGGGTATTCCTGGCACCGATGGCCGGAATCACGGATATCTCCTACCGCGAGATAGTAATGGATAAGGGCTGCACCATGGCATTCACTGAGATGGTAAGCGCCAAGGCACTCCATTATGGAAGCGAGAATACAAGGGAGCTCTTGAGGATCTCTGACAAGGAGAAGAACATCGCTGTTCAGCTTTTCGGTAGCGAGAAGGATATCATGGCAAGGATGGCTGCTAAGCTCAGCGAGAATGAGGACATAGTCCTCATTGACGTGAACATGGGCTGCCCTGCACCTAAGATAGTAAAGAACGGAGAAGGTTCGGCTCTTATGCAGGACCCGAAGAAGGCCCAGGACATAATCAGGGAGATAAAGAAGGCCACTGACAAGCCTGTAACCTGCAAGACCAGGAGAGGCTTCGGCATGGGCGATGAGACCGCCCTTGATTTTGCGAAAAGGATGGAGGATGCAGGAGCTGACATGATCACAATTCATGGAAGGTTCAGGGAGCAGTACTACACCGGCAAATCAGACAGGTCGATAATAAGGAAGGTAAAGGAAGCTCTCAGCATACCTGTAATAGGCAACGGGGACATATTCAACGGACAGGATGCTCTTGATATGTTCAATGAGACTAAGTGTGATGGAATAATGATTGCACGTGGAGTTCTTGGAAATCCATGGATCTTCGAGGAGATTGAAAGTGCACTTCAAGGGAAAGAGTACCAAAGACCTGATCAGGAAGAGATCATAAGGATGGCAATTGAGCATTACAATAATGCCATAAGGCACGACGGGGTTCACAAGGCAGTCAGAGAAATGAGGAAGCACCTGGGGTGGTATCTCAAGGGCATGAAGAACAGCACGGACCTGAAGGTAAGGATCAACACAGAAGAGGATCCGAAAGCTGTCATTCATCTTTTGGAGGAATATAGAGAATCAATAAAGCTCAAGGTGATAGCTTAATTTGACTTAAGATGTCAGCTGAATTATAATATTAAATTAAATGGAAATAGAGGGGAGTAAGAAATGAGCGAGGCTAAGAAGTATATCATGACTTACGACGGTGTGAGGAAGCTCGAGACAGAACTCGAATACCTCAAGACTGTCAGGAGAAAAGAGATAACCGAGAAAATCAAGGTGGCACTTGGATATGGCGACCTGAGCGAGAATTCCGAGTATGATGAGGCTAAGAACGAGCAGGCTTTCGTAGAGGGCAGGATCGGGCAGCTTGAAAACATGCTTAAGAATGCAAGCGTCATAGACGAGAGCGAAGTATCTGTTGACAGCGTAAGCGTCGGATGCACAGTCAAGGTATATGACTATGAATTCGAAGAGGAAGTGGAGTACGGAATTGTAGGATCCACTGAGGCTGATCCCCTTAACTTCAAGATCTCCAATGAATCTCCGGTAGGAGCAGCCCTGATGGGACATAAGGTAGGAGACGAAGTCATTGCTGAAGTGCCTAATGGCACCAGCAAGTTCAAGATCATAGAAATAGGAAGAGAGTAGGTGCGATAATTGTCTAATGAGGAAATGAGCCTCAAGGAGCTGCAGGACAATCTGTCCGAGCAGGAAGCCCTTAGAAGGGAAAAGCTGAAGGAGCTGCAGGAACAGGGAAAAGACCCTTTCGACGTTTACAAGGTCGTAAGGACGCATAATTCCAAAGACATCAAGGAGAACTTTGCATCCCTTGAAGGTGTTGAGATAACCACTGCCGGACGACTTATGAGAAAAAGAGTCCAGGGCAAGGCGGGATTCTCTGACATTCACGACAGGGAAGGCAAGCTTCAGATTTATATCAAGCTTGACAATGTCGGCGAAGAGAAGCTCAAATTCTTCAAGACTTTAGACCTTGGCGACTGGATAAGCGTCAAGGGTACTGCTTTCGTTACGAAGACAGGTGAAATAACTCTCGAGGTTACTGACTTCGAGCTTATATGCAAATCACTCAAGCCGCTGCCGGACAAATGGCATGGCCTGAGCGACCCTGACATGAGATACAGGCAGAGGGAGGTTGACATCATCTCAAATGAGGTGGTAAAGGAAACCTTTATTAAGCGAACAAGGATAATCAGAGAAATAAGGACATTCCTCGATGATAGAGGATATCTTGAGGCTGAGACTCCGATACTCTCCCCTATAGCAGGAGGAGCAGCAGCAAGACCGTTCATAACACACCATAATTCACTTGATATAGACATGTACCTCAGAATCGCTACGGAGCTCTACCTTAAGAGGCTTATAGTAGCAGGATTCGAGAAGGTCTATGACATGGGCAAGAACTTCAGGAATGAAGGAGTGGACTACAAGCACAATCCGGAATTTACCATGATCGAGCTGTATGAGGCATATGCCGATTACAACGACATGATGGTGCTTACTGAGGAGCTTGTCTCATCAGTTGCCAAGAAGGTTCTCGGAACTACTGTGATCAACTACCAGGGTACTGAGATCGACCTGACACCTCCATGGAACAGGAAGACCATGGTTGAGCTCGTAAAGGAGTATGCAGGTGTGGACTTCGATGCCATAGGAAGCGATGAGGAAGCTCAAGCTGTTGCCAAGGCTCACCATCTGGCTGATGAATTCAAGAAAGACCTGAAGGATACCACGAAGGGCGACATCCTGAACGCAATGTTCGAGAAGTATGCCGAGGAGCATCTGATACAGCCAACCTTCGTATGTGACTATCCTGTTGAGATTTCTCCGCTCACAAAGAAGAAGAGAGGGAATCCGACATTCACCGAAAGGTTCGAAGGATTCATATTCGGAAGAGAGATATGCAACGCATACTCGGAGCTGAATGATCCGATAGTACAGAGGGACAGGTTCAACCAGCAGGCTAAGGAAAGGGATCTGGGAGATGATGAGGCGTACATGATCGATGAAGAGTTCATGAGCGCACTTGAAACCGGAATGCCACCTACAGGCGGACTTGGAATCGGCATAGACAGAATTGTAATGTTCCTCACCGATTCACATTCAATAAGGGACGTAATACTGTTTCCTACAATGAAGCCTTAATAACGATGATTTGAATATCTCATATGCGAAGGGACCCCTGGATTTTTCAGGGGTCTCCTTGTCATATAGCTTAATTTCATACATGACTGCAGCGGCCGTATACTTAAGAGATAAGCCTGATTGAATCTTCATTGCATGAGCTACAGGTATTTTTCGCCACCTATTGATGAAAAAGCTTGCGCAAACTCGTGACTTCAATCAGGAGAGTTTCAATAATATTGACAATGTGCTATAATTACTACGAAAAAGTGGTCTTGAGACCAAAAAAGCGGAATGGAGATAAGCGATGAAGATTAATAGAGACGGATACCTAAGTCAAATTAAATTGCGCGAGAGAAATGGAATGATAAAGGTAATCACTGGCGTTAGACGAGTAGGAAAATCGTACCTGCTATTCAAAATTTTTCTAAATGATCTGCTTGAAAGAGGGATTGCACGAGATCATATTATAGATATTCCGCTGGATAATATAGAGTATGTGGAACTGCGAGAATCACATGCTTTATACGGATATGTAAAATCAAAGATCAAAGATGATGAACAGTATTATGTACTACTTGATGAAATACAATATGTTCCAAGGTTTGTGGATGTGATGAATAGTTTCCTGCAAATTGAAAATTTGGATGTATATGTAACCGGGAGCAACTCAAAATTCTTATCTTCGGATATTCTAACAGAATTTCGTGGAAGAGGTGATGAAATCAGAGTATATCCGCTCTCATTTGCTGAATTTATGACTGTGTATGATGGATCCGAAGGAGATGGTTTGAATGAGTATATGACTTTTGGTGGGCTGCCGAGAATTGTGTCCATGAAAACAGATGACCAAAAATCAAAATACCTAGAAAATCTGTTTAAGGAGACTTATATTAAGGATATAATTGATCACAATAAAATTAAGAATACTGGTGAGCTTGAGGATCTTGTAAATATTCTTGCTTCGGCGATAGGGTCACTTACAAATCCTAAGAAGCTTGAGAATACATTCCGATCAGTTATGAAAAGTACAATTACCGATAAGACTATTAAGACATATATGAATTATCTCAAGGATGCTTTTCTGATAGATTTGGCTATCCGGTATGACATAAAAGGAAGAAAGTACATAAGTACACCAATGAAAATCTATTTTGTCGATACCGGACTTAGAAATGCAAGACTGGGATTCCGTCAGATTGAGGAGTCTCACCTTATGGAGAACATAATCTACAATGAGTTGAAGGTCAGAGGATTTTCGGTGGATGTTGGCCTGATTGAAACCCGCGAGATTGATGAAAATGGTGCAAAAAGAAGGAAATCACTGGAAGTGGATTTTATTGCCCATAAAGGTAATAATAAGTATTATATCCAGTCAGCCTTTGCCTTACCGGATACAGAGAAAAAAGCACAGGAAGAACGTCCGTTACTAAATATAAATGATTCATTTAAGAAGATTGTCATTGTTGGAAATCATATAAAGTTAAAGCGTGATGAAAATGGAATTGCAACATTGGGTATTAGAGAGTTTCTTTTAAAGGAGAATAGCCTGGATTTGTGAAAGAAGCAGACAGCTGAATTGTGAATAGAATGGTATTAATAAAAGCCCATTCTGTGGGAATCGATTCATTTCTGATTGGATTCAGCATCATTTGAAATATTCTGGTTGTATGCTATTAGTATCGCGGGAAAATGAAAATCTTCCGGAACATACGGAGAGAAAGGCTGCAATTTGAGAAACTAACCAGGACGGTTATCAACTGTGGATAGGGTACTGACGGGGACAGAAGAATATGATATGGCTTTATGAAAATTTGACATTTAATAGTTGTGCTTACAAGGATTGAAAGATTCGGGATTATTGAAAAATTAAGAAAATACACAGAGAAAATAGAACACAAAGAAAGCTAAGATCTCTTGTTATGAAAAGGTATCTTAGCTTTTTCAACCCAAAAGGGCAAGTAAAGACAGATGATTATTATTTCAAATCCGGTTCATTCAGTACCACATGGAAGGCAACATATCCGCAGCGGCTGCAGACTGAAGCAGTAAGTCGTAGTGGCTCTTCAGTGCTTGAGCCACGGGTCTTTTTCGCGACCTTAAGCAATGAGAATGGATAGGATTCTGTGATTCTTGCCATGTCCAGATATGGGATGTAGCCTTCTTCCATTTCTGATGAGCATTCGGGGCAGATTCTTACCATAAGTTCCTCCTAATTCTTTGGAAACCTTCTTAGGCTTCCTTCCGGGAATGTCCACTGTGGAGTAATCAGCTCACCCTTCTCAAGAATGTACCAGGGGCTGATTTCAGGGGTGGACAGATTTCTTAATACCTGTGTCTCCTGTGCCGGCATGTAGCTTTGTGCGAGCATGAAATACCTGGTTCCTGTCATTTTGTCTTCAGCCATATCTACTACTATCACCGCATGTCCTGGTGACCCGGCAACTATGAAGACATCCCCGATCTCCATTTCCATCATGTCGACCGGTTCGAGCTGCTTCTTCAAAGAGATTGTGCTGGCATATGAATGAACAACATCCATGTACCTTCTGAAGCTTGCATATGAGGTGTCGTTGTTTGGACCTGCAGCCCAGGCTGCATTGTTTCCGTTAAGTACCACTTTCCTGCCACTTGACCATGTCTTGAAGTCGCATTTGAATCCACTTACGAAATTGAAGGAGATATTACCAAATTCACCTCTTGCGTAATGGTACTCACCCTTAAGCCTCATTATTGCATCTGCGCACTGCTGCAGATTCCTTTCGGTGATATCCTGGTCAACCACGGAAATGTATGCAAAGTCTGATTTCTCCTTGCCGTCATAGTAAAGGACCTTCTCCCCATAGGCCTTTAGCTTCAGGGTCTGAAGATATTCTGCAAATGAGCCGGTGGCAGCTTCAAGACGCTCCGAACCTTCAGGCGGGAGGAACCTCTCCTTAATGGTTGTGCCTTCTTCATTTATGATTTCAGCCTTCGCTGCCGGGATTGATTCCGTAGGCATGGCCGATGTTTCAGTAGGGAAGTTGTTTACGCATGCCGGCAGGGTAATGGTAATTGAAAGGATTGCTATGATCAGTTTTAGCTTTTTCACATCTTTCCTCCGTCGATAAATCCACTTTTATACCTACCGCAATTATATACAATAGCTGAATGAGAGTTGTTACAATTCAGAGAATGAATGAAATGTCATGCTGCTCGAGAAAATTATGCCGTGAATAAATTAATGTCATCCTCGTATGTTCTGAATGAAACTTGTCTGAAATGAGAGAAACCCACTGAGTACAGATAATAGCTATCTATACTCAATGGGTAGGTTTTTGCATGCCTCCAGGCTTAAAGACCTGGGGTACGCCTTATTATCTCATCCTGATATGTACTTCCTTCAGCTGTTTCTCAGTAACCTCACCTGGTGCTCCCAGAAGCAGGTCCTGACCGTTAGAGTTAAGAGGGAATGCAATGACTTCCCTTATGTTGTCATGTCCTGCAAGCATCATGACAATCCTGTCTACGCCTGGAGCCATGCCTGCATGAGGCGGAGCACCATAGGAAAATGCTGTGTATAGTGCTCCGAACTTATCCTTGAGCACATCCTCAGAGTAGCCTGCGATACTGAAGGCTTCTTTCATGATGTCGGGTCTGTGGTTCCTCACTGCGCCTGATGAGAGCTCTATACCGTTGCATACTATGTCGTACTGCCAAGCTTTGATTGTAAGCGGGTCATCATACTTCAGTGCATCCATTCCGCCCTGTGGCATGGAGAATGGGTTGTGTGTGAAGTCTATCTTTCCGGTTTCCTCATTTGTTTCATACATTGGGAAGTCAACTATGAAGCACATCTCGAACTTGTCCTCCTGAAGAAGTCCAAGCTCAGTGCAGAGCTTTGTCCTTATCTGGCCGGAGAACCTGTCTACCTTCGCCTTCTTGTCTGAGATAAAGTAGACAGTATCACCGTCTTTCAAGCCGCACATTTTAATAAGCTCTTCTTTTTTCTCATCTGAGAGGAATTTGTCGATAGGACCTTTGAATGAACCGTCGGAAAGTGTGAGGTACCCTAGTCCCTTCATGCCGATAGCGACAGCGTAATCGAACATGTTCTCGAAAAATGAGCGGGACATTCCTGAACAGTTTGCTTTCAATCCCCTTACAGGTTTGCCTTTGAACGGTGCAAAATCAACATCGAGGAAGAAATCAGTGAGGTCATCTATCAGCAGAGGATTCCTGAGGTCGGGCTTGTCCGTTCCATACCTGAGCATGCTTTCCTCGAAGGATATCCTTCTGAAGGGTGGCTTTGAGACCTCCTTATCGGAAAACTTGCTGAATGTGCTGTAAAGAACTGATTCGGCAACCTCAAACACATCCTCCTGGTCAGCAAATGCCATCTCGAAGTCAAGCTGGTAGAATTCTCCTGGCGACCTGTCGAGCCTCGCATCCTCATCCCTGAAGCATGGCGCTATCTGGAAGTATCTGTCAAAGCCTGATGCCATGAGGAGCTGCTTGAACTGCTGTGGAGCCTGAGGAAGAGCGTAGAACTTTCCTCTGTGCTTTCTGCTGGGAACCAGATAATCTCTCGCTCCTTCAGGTGAAGACATGGTTAGTATAGGTGTCTGCATCTCAAGGAAGCCCATCTCTTCCATCTGATGCCTAAGGTGGCTGATAACCTTTGATCTCAGCACCATGTCCTTGTGGACAAGAGGATTACGGAGGTCAAGGAACCTGTACTTGAGCCTCAGCTCTTCCCTTGTTTCCCTGGACCTTGCAGGCTCGAAGGGCAGAGAAGCGCTGCAGGAGGAAAGCAGAGTTATGGAATCTGAATGGACCTCAACAGTTCCGGTGCCAATCTTCCTGTTGACTGTTTCATCAGCTCTCATAACTACCTTTCCGGTAACTGAGATGACAGATTCCTTATGTATGCCGTGAATCTTTGTCTCGTCGTGAAGTACCACCTGGGTCATACCCTCCTGGTCTCTCAGGTCGATGAATATGACTCCGCCGTGGTTCCTTATGGTGTCGACCCAGCCTGCAAGAGTAACCTCTTTGCCGATGTCGGTCTGTCTTATTGAATTGCAGTGTGTAGTCCTAAAGCTCTGCATTTTTTTATCCTCCTGTCATTTTTTGTACGAAAAAGGGGAATACAATTTCATGTATTCCCCGGGACGGGAAATCATCCCGCGGTGCCACCCGAATTAGCCAAAAGGCTCACTCAAAATATTATACTATTAATCCTTGGAGTGTTCCCCGTCCGCTACTCTCATGATTGCGCTTTCAGTCTTATGGCGCTATCTCCCTGTGATGATTTCCATTTCAGACGGAATCTCTTCGGTTTTACAGGAGTGTTACTCCCATGTCATTCATTTCTCTTATCATGCTTTCTGGCCATATGGAGCACTGTACTTCGCCGATATGGTATTTCCTGAGAAGGAACTGGCAGATCCTCGACTGGCCTATTCCACCACCCATTGTCTGGGGAAGCTCGTCTGCTGCAAGAGCCTTGTGGAAAGGAAGCTCAAGCCTGTCCAAAGCCCCGGCCTTCTCTAGCTGCACTGAGAGTGTCTTCGAATCAACCCTTATTCCCATTGAGGAAAGCTCGAGGACATCGTCATGCACCGGATTGAAGAAGAGGAGGTCTCCGTTAAGCGACCAATCATCGTAGTCAGGAGCTCTGCCGTCATGCTTCTGCCCGTCTGCAAGCAGGTCGCCAATGCCGATCAGGAAGTATGCTCCTGTCTTTATCGCAAATTCCCTTTCTCTCTCCTTTGGAGAGGTTCCGGGATACATTGCAAGCAGCTCTTCTGTAGTTATGAACGACAGGGAGTCAGGCAGTATGGGCTGTATGAAAGGATACTTTGCATGAAGCATGGTTTCAGCATCCTTGAATATCGAGTATATTATGCTTACAGTGGACTTCAGGGTATCAAGGTCCCTTTCACCAGCTCCAATTATCTTCTCCCAGTCCCACTGGTCGACGTAGATGCTGTGGATCCTGTCCAGGTCCTCGTCTCTCCTTATGGCGTTCATGTTGGTGTAAAGTCCTTCGCCAAGCGTAAAGCTGTAGTCCTTAAGGGCTTTCCTCTTCCACTTTGCCAGTGACTGAACGATCTCAATGTGGTTTCCAGTTGACTTGACATCAAATGATACAGGTCTTTCGATTCCGTTAAGGTCATCGTTGATGCCTGTGCCTATCTCCACGAAGAGAG
>DIWI01000048.1 GCA_002428415.1 Clostridiaceae bacterium UBA6110 | reverse complement strand
AATGTCAAAAAAATCCAGTGGTTTCTTCGCAGTACTGCAGAAGGTAGGAAAGTCATTAATGCTTCCTGTATCCGTTCTTCCTGCTGCCGGTCTCATGGTCGCTTTCTCCAGAATAATCGAGCAGGCCGTAGGTGCTGAAGCTTTAGCTTCAAACCCAATCCTTGCAACATTTGTCAAGGTGCTTTTCTCAGGCGGACTCGTCGTGTTTGAGAACCTTCCCATCATTTTCGCAATCGGTGTTGCAATAGGCTTCACTGCAGGTGAAGCAGTATCCGGACTTGCTGCAGCAGTTGGATATGTTGTCCTCATCAAGGTGCTTGACATCATGTCAGCGGCACAGAACCTTAAGGATCCCATCAACATGGGAGTGTTCAGCGGTATCATAATCGGTCTTATCGCGGCAAAGATTTATACGAAATACTACAAGACAAAGCTTCATCCGGTACTCGGCTTCTTTGAAGGCAAGAGACTGGTACCAATCATCATGGTTATAGTATCTATACTGCTGGGAGTAATCCTTGGCTTCGTATGGCCTCCGATACAGGATGGTATAAACTACCTGGGACAGCTCGCGATCACTGCTGAAATAGGCGGTTTCAAGCTTGGCGGAGCAATATACGCATTTGGTAACAGAGCGCTTATCCCTACTGGACTCCACCACGTGTTCAAAACTCCTTTCACAACGCAGTTCGGACAGTTCACTGCTCCTGACGGACAGGTCTATGTTGGAGAAATCGCAAGGTTCTTCGCAGGAGACCCAACAGCCGGCAACATCACTGCAGCAGAGTATCCGCTCAAGATTTTCGGACTTCCTGCAGCAGCATTTGCAATGTACAAGACAGCTCTTCCAAAGAACAGGAAGGCCATCGGCGGTGTAATGCTTACAGCTGCACTTACCTCTATCATCACAGGAATAACCGAACCAATAGAGTTCGCTTTCATGTTTGCAGCCCCTGCCCTCTACATTGCACACATATCCCTTGCTTTCGTAGGCGGCATGTTCATGAACATATTCCATGTAAGGCTCACTGAGACCTTCACCTCGTCCCTCATAGACTTCGTTGTAAGCATATCCACTGGAAATGCCGGCAACCCATGGATGCTCATACCGGTCGGAATAGTAATCGGAATAGCATACTTCGCACTCTTCTACTACCTGATCAAGAAATTCGACCTGAAGACTCCAGGCAGAGATGAATCTGAAGAGGCTGCTGCAGATGTTCCGGTAACAGGAAGGGCTGTAGAGATCCTCAAGGCACTTGGAGGCTCAGACAACATAAAGGCCATAGATGCCTGCATAACTAGGCTCAGGCTTGAAGTAGGCGATACGGCAAGGGTTGACAAGGCAAGGCTCAAGGCACTTGGTTCAGCCGGAGTGCTTGAAGTCGGAACTACCGGAATACAGGTAATATTCGGAACTGCCGCTGAAGGCATCAAGGATGAGATAAAGGCAGTCATGGCAAACCCAGGTGCATATGCAGTGGTTGCAGAAGCGGTCACTGAAACAAAAGAAGCAGCAAAAGAGCTTACTAAAGAGACTATATTCAGCTCACCAATGAAGGGAAGACTCGCAAAGCTTGAAGAGGTTCCAGACGCTCTCTTCGCAGAGAAGATGATCGGTGACGGATTTGCAATTGACCCGACTGAAGGCCTTGTCACTGCACCAGTTGCAGGAAACATCGCCCACATATTCGAGACCAACCACGCAATAGCGATTGTCACAGAAACAGGACTTGAAGTCCTCATACACATCGGAATCGACACAGTAAAGATGGGTGGAAGAGGCTTCAAGAGGCTTGCAGAAATAGGACAGGACGTCGTAATAGGAACTCCAATCATGGAAGTTGATCTTGACCTTGTAAGGAAAGAGGCAAAATCCAGCATGACTGAAGTAGTGGTTACCAACATGGACGTAGTCAAGTCCATGGAGATAATAGCAGAAGGCAATGTATCCAAAGATACGGATGTCCTCATAGTCAGATAGATAAACAATAGGAAACAGAAGGTCAGCTATCCAGTATGGAGAGCTGACCTTCTGGCATTTATCGGTACTTCAGTTCAGGAGATCCAAATAAACTGCCATACTGAATATTCCGATATAGCTATCATTGTAACTAAATGAATGTCTGCCCTAACGTTTGCTTTTGTCGAGCAGATATTGGCTTAAGGCAATGGAATTGATCTTTGATTCCATCGGATCCGCACGGGGAGCCTGTATTACAGGAACTATTGCCCCAGCAACGACCCCGGCTGCCTTTAACTCCGCCATCATTGATAATGACTTATATAATGTATTCCCTACTTCAATATTTGGAACCAGCAGCACATCTGCCTGACCGGCAACTTCACTTTCAATCCCTTTGTGCTTTGCGGCTTCAAGGAATACCGCATTGTCGAAAGCGAGCGGACCATCAATTATTGCATTCTTTATCTGACCTCGGTCGCCCATCTTGCTAAGTATTGCAGCGTCTGTAGTGGACTGGGAATTCACATTTACAGTCTCAAGGTATGATAGCACTGCCACCTTCGCCTTTTCACATCCAAGTCCATTTGCAACTGCAACCGCATTGTTTATGAGATCAACCTTCTGCATTAAGTCTGGATTGATTGTCATGGCACAGTCCGTAATTATAAGTAATCCGCCCTGTGGTTTTTCAAATACCGCGACATGTGACAAGGCGCCTTTTCCTCGCAAGCCCTTTTCTTTATTCAGGACTGCACGCAGGTAGTCACTGGTCTGCATATTGCCCTTCATCGGCAAGTCCGCTTTTCCTGTGCGGACCAGTTCCACTGCCTTAGCAGCCGCGTCGGCAGCGCTGTCTGCTTCGACTATGTTCTCCTCTTTTACCTTATAACCGATCTTTTCTGCGCTTCTTAGTATCTTTTCCCTGCTGTCGATCAGGATGCATTCGGATATCCCCATGGACTCAACTTCACGTACAGCTTCCAGAGTGACATCGTCACCTGCACAAGCAATGGCAATTGTTTTTTTACTTTGCGCTTTTACAGCTTTTATCAGTTCTTCAAAACTACTTATCATATATTTGGAATCCTCCCTAATATTTCTTGAGCTCCTCTTCTCCCCGGAGATACCTGAGTGCTCCGGCTGCCAATGATTCAAGCTCATTTTCGCCAGGATAGACATAGACAGGTGCAATATGCTTAACCCATCCAGTTATTAAATCGACGACCCGGTTCCAGTTTGCCAAACCGCCGGTTATTGCAACAGCATCAACTTCGCCGCGAAGCGTGACAGAGCGGGCACCAATTTCCTTGGCTACCTGATAAGCCATTGCTTCAACTGCAGTTCTTGCTGCCTCATCTCCGCTCTGGATTCGACTTTCTATTTCAATGCCGTCCGACGTCCCGAGATATGCGGCAAGACCTCCTTCAACCCCCAGCATGTTGTGCAATTCCTGCCTGGTGTACTTGCCTGAATAGCACAGGTCTACAAGAGGACCAACAGGAAGAGCCCCTGTCCTGACCGGTGAGAATGGCCCGTCGCTCTCAATGCCGTTGTTGACATCAGTTACCTTGCCTTTATGATGTGCTCCCACAGTAATGCCACTGCCGATATGAGCAACGATGATGTTTGCCTCCTCATAAGCCTTGCCAAGCCTTTCACTTACCATGTGGGCTGTTGCCTTCTGGTTCAGCACATGGTAGGAATTGGGCCTCGGGATGAGAGGATGGCCTGAATAGGTTGCTATCTTCATCATGTTGACATCAGTTGTCGGATCTACTGTCAGGACAGGCTTTCCGAACTCTTTCCCCAGGTCATAGCACAAGCAGCATCCCGGATTGCTTGTATGAATTCCATATTTCTCCGTTTTGAAGTCTTCAATCATTTCCTCATCAATTTCGTAAACACCAGGTTCGCAGGGCTTCACCAGCCCTGAGCAGCTGACATATGCGTCAAATTCATCTATTTTAAATCCCTTTGATTTAACCCAGCCTGTTATGTCACGCTTCCTTACATCATATTGGTCCCAGACTGTCCTAAAGCTTTTCATCTCATCCAGTGAATGCCTTATCGTCTCCTTATATAGGTCCTTGTCTCCGCTGTATATTGCTACCTTTGTTGTTGTCCCTCCATACATGATGACTAGCATCAAGGGATTCATACTGCCCATATTAACCTCCATACTCTTTGTCTAACAGCTAAAGCTTGCCCACCTGCTTCAGTATTTCAACAAGCTTATCATCGCGCCATGCCTTCAATTCACCAGGTGTGGTGTTTGCAGTTTCCTCTTTGAGCCCCTCGGCTATTATGTCTCCTATGCCCTCAGGAAGCTTCTCCCAATTGGCCATGTCTGGCAGCCAGACATTCATCTGAGGTCCAATGTGTTGAATAGTAGCGGCAATACCTTTCGGATTCGACAGGTCCCAGACCAGATGCGGTCCCATCAAAGCCCATCGGAGCCCTGGTCCGTAGCAGCATGCGGCATCTACATCCTTCACTGAACAGACTCCATTCATGACCAGGTCCGCACATTCTCTCCATAATGCCATTTGGATACGGCTTGCGACGTGACCCGGAATTTCCTTGTTTATTATGATTGGTTCCTTACCGATTGATTTGTAGAAGTCATAGCACAGCAGCACTGTCTCTTCACTTGTTTCTTTGCCCCTAACCAGCTCGACCAGTGGCAATAAATGCGGAGGATTGAACGGATGAGCTGTTATGCATCTTTCTGGGTTCCTGGACAATTTCTGTATTTCACTTACCAAAAGACCTGAGGTGCTGGTAGCATAAATAGCATCCGGAGCATACTCATCCATTTCGCGTACTATATTTCGCTTGACCTCATAGCTTTCAAAGGCAGATTCCTGGATAAACTGGGCATCTGTCAAAGCTTCCTTCAGATCAACCGTATATATGGCTTTGCCTTCTGCTTTTTTTCGTGACTCAGCAGTTAAAAGCCCTTTTTCCTCAAGGAATTTGAAGTTGGAAGAAATAAGTCTTTTTGCACTCTCCAACGCCTCATCACTAATGTCCTGTATTACAACATCGAATCCCTTCCATAAATATAATGTTGCCCAGCTTGCTCCAATTGTCCCTACCCCTACACATGCAACCTTTTTAATATCATTCAAATTCATTTTGACAACCACCCATTACGTATTTTTTTGAATAGAAGCATGGAAACTATAACTTATGCAGTCCACACCGATGATCAAACATCGGTGTGGATGAAAAAAGCCTAAAGCCTCTTGGTGATTCCCATCATTTCCCTTGCTTCATCAGGCGATGCTATTTCATAGCCAAGGTCACGGGCCACCTTTACGATACGCTCTACCAGCTGAGCATTGCTTGTCGCAAGTTCGCCTTTGCGGTAGTATATGTTGTCCTCAAAGCCTACTCTGATATTTCCGCCATAGAGCAGCGAACCAAGCGTTGCGAAATACTGGCTTGCTCCTACTCCCATGGTCCCGAACATGGATCCCGGTGGTGTTTTCCTTACAAAGTGAGCCAAATTCTCCATGCTCCACTCAACTCCACCCTGGCTTGTCTTCATGTTCATGACAAACGTGAAGGTTGGGTTGCCAATGATCAGGCCAGGCTTTACAAGGAGATTGATGGCATCTTCAAGCTGAGCGTCATTGAATATCTCCATTTCAGGCTTGATACCGAGCTCCTTCATCTTTGTAGCGGTCTCGACGAGCCATCTCCTGGTCCAGCCTATTATCCTGTCAGGCCCCTCCATATCAGGTACCCTTGAAGGGATTACAACTAGCCCGCAGTCAAGGGATGCCATTTCAGCTCCTACGTCAAGTGAGCTGAGGCCGTCATCAGCAGTGTTTATCCGGTCAGGTCTGTTTGCAGGTGCCACACTTGGCTGTATTATGATGTCCCTGCACCTGGATCTGATCTCCTGAACAGTTTCAATGATCACATTGCGGTCATTCGTTGGAATGCCCTGTCTGTCCCTTGAATGGAAGTGAACTATGGATGCTCCTGCATTATATGCATCATATGTTGCCTGCGCTACCTCCTGTGGCTGTTCTGGGATTGCCGGATTTGCCTCCTTGCCCTGGAAATTACTACTTGGAGCTACGGTAACGATAATCTTCTTTGCCATTTTATCCTCCTTGATAATCAATTTTAAAATTAACAGCTAAAAACGTTTTCTTGATCTTACTTATTGATTAGCAATATCTGTGCCAACTAAAAAAAACCTGAAAATCAGGCTTTTTTATCTGTTTTTGCTCTATTTTTTGAATTCCATGTAGCTTAAAGCCTCATGTGTGTAGTTTTTAGCTACATAGGCAGATTTTCTTATTATGTTATTTCATATTTTTTCATTTTTTCATAAAATACACTTCGATCAACACCAAGTGCTTCTGCCGCCCTTTTCTTATTTCCGCTAAATTTAGTCATGGCCTCAATAATAGCTTTTTTTTCAACTTCACTGACAATATCCTTGAGCTTTCTGCCATCAGTATTCAAGACTGCTGCTTTTTCATTGCTTGTTTCAACAGGCACAAAGTTATTCAAATTGAAATGCTCTACTCCGAGCATGCCACCTGGCGAATAGATGAATGCCCTTTCGATATGGTTTTCCAATTCTCTGATGTTTCCCGGCCATGAGTAGGACATCAATAGCTTTATCGCTTCCGAAGTTATGCCTGTCACTCTCATCCCCAGCTCCTGATTGAATTTATGGATGAACCTGTCAACAATGCCAGGAATATCTTCCTTTCTCTCCCTAAGCGGTGGAATCGCAATATTCAATACATTTATCCTGTAATAAAGGTCTTCCCTGAATTCTCCACGATTTACCATATTAAGAAGGTCTTTGTTCGTAGTGAAAATCATCCTAACATCAATATCAATGGTCTCTTTTCCACCAATTCTCCTGATTTCCTTTTCCTGCAATACTCTAAGGAGCTTTGACTGGAGAGCCAATGGAAGAGAATCTACTTCGTCCATCATGATTGTGCCTCCATTCGCTACTTCAAACTCACCCAATTTTCCTTCTTTCAGCGCACCTGTAAATGACCCTTTTTCATATCCGAATAGTTCAGACTCGATTAGGTTTTCCGGTATTGTTGAACAATTGATCCTTTGAAATGGCATGTTTGACCTGTTGCTCAAGGCATGCAGTGAATGTGCAAACAGCTCTTTTCCGGTTCCACTTTCACCAGATATCAGCACTGTAGATTTAGTTGAAGCCACCTTATAAACAAGTGACTTTAAATGCAACATTGTTTCATTCTTTGATATGATATCGTCGATACTGTATTTTGCTGCATTTTGTCTATGATTCTTTTCTTTATAGTAATTCAGCTCTTTGCTTAAATTATCAAGCCTTACCCTTAAGGAAGCCACCTTCTCATCATCTTGAAAGGTCGATATACCGACTATCCCCATAAATTCTCCATCCTTAGTCAACGGGAACTTATTGATGATAAAATTAACTCCATTTCTTGAATAAAGGACGCCAAGCTCCGGATGTCCGGTTCTTGCAACATTTGTCATGTTCGTATTGTCGATTACCTCGCTGACAGGCTTTCCCAGCGACTTAAGCTTGTCTATCCCCAATGAATCAGCATACTTGTCATTTATGTAGACCATCCTGAAGTCCTTATCGATAATAGCAACAGAGCCAACGTTTTCCAGTGCTTCATTCATATAAAATTCCATCAGTTCCTTGCTCAGTTCATCAGAATTCAACCAGCTATCATGCCTGATCATATTATTGCCTTCCCCCCAAATGATTCTATAATATCTGAAAATAAATTATCCTGATATCAAAATCATCATTTACAGTAAATTACCCATTATGTTGTATTTTACTACACATTTTCATTGGTTTCTCAGAATGCAAATAATAATTTTGAAAGCACTGAAAGGTTGAATGAAATCACTTTAATAATTTAAAAACACAAAAAGTTGTAATCAAAAAACAGAAGGCAAGCTTTCCGGTATGGAGAGCTTACCTTCTGTTTATTCACTCTTTAAAGTCTGTTGCCATGCATTTAGTTCTGAATTTTGATTCAACTACTTAATTGCCCTTAAGCATCATGTCTAAGACTGCAGTGATGTCCTCAAGTCCGCTTACTGAGCCCACATAGCCTGTCACTACGTTCCCTTCCTTGTCTATGAATACCGTTGTCGGAATGGAGCTTATACCGTACTTTATTGCAGCATCCGAGTTGGTGTCATAATAGACCGGGAATGTGTACTTGTTGTCTGCAATGAATTTCTGACCTGTAGCCTTTGTCTCGCGGCTTCCGTCAACAAGGTCAAGCATCATGAATTTCACCCTGTCTCCGTACTTCTCGTAGGCCTTCTGGAAGTATGGCATCTCTTCCTTGCAGGGCGGGCACCATGAAGCCCAGAAGTTAAGCACGACTATCTCTCCCTTGAAATCAGACAACCTAACCTCTTTGCCCGAACCGTCAAACACCCTGAAGTCCGGGGCAGGTGTCTTCTCTTCAGTCTCGCTTCCGGAAGTCGACTGTGTGGGCTGAGTCGGCTGAGGGGCATTCCCCTTACTGAGGACCTTATATCCCGCATATGCTCCTCCTATTACAAGGACCAACAGAAGCACACTAAGGAGTGCTTTAACTTTTTTATCCATAATATCAATTCCCTTCCAATCAAAATGACATCAGCGAAAGGAGTCTTCCAAGATATCCAGTCACCATCATGATTCCTAATGTAATGAGCAGTACACCTGATACTATCTCAACTGTTCTGTAGTGCCTCTTGATGAAGTCAAAGGCACCCTTGAGGCTGTCTATGAGGATTGCGCTCAGTATGAACGGAATCCCAAGTCCCACCGAGTAGCTTGCAAGCATCATTATTCCCTTTACTGCGCTTCCTTTGGAAGCTGCAAGCATAAGTGCAGAGCCCAGGAACGTACCGAGGCAAGGTGTCCATCCTATTGAGAATGCCATTCCGAAAAGCACAGATGACAGGAATCCCTTGCCAGGGTCTTTTCCACCCGACCTCATCCCCCTGTTGAAGAGGGATATCCTGAACAGACCAAGATAGCTCAGTCCGAACAGTATGATAATGGAACCTGCAACTATGTCAAGGACCCTCCCGTACCTGACAAGGAGGCTTCCTATGCTTCCTGCAAGGGCACCAAGGGTGGTGAACACAATTGAAAATCCCAGAACGAATCCGAGCGCATTGACTATTGGCTTGCTTTTACCTTCTTCCTGTCCTGCGAAATACGATATGTATATCGGCAGCATTGGGAGGAGGCATGGGGATATGAACGTTATTGTCCCTTCGAGGAACGAAATCAAATAATCCATCTTTAAATCCTTCGCTTTATGATTAACTTCATTATAGGTAAATCCAGGCGACTTGTGAAGGGTTCTGGCAATTTAAATTTTATATAATTGAATTTTGTGATTTCTATTGTTATGAGTCAATTGAACTGGGATAGCCATCCAAGTAATCCTCCATCTGGTCATTTCACCCCTAGTGTTCGGTAGTCTTCACTCAGGTGACATCATGCTTTAACCTGTTATGCCATTAAAAACAAACATATTGATCAAAAAGATGGTTCCTCATCCACGCTAACCATTCTGTATACTTGGTTATCATCAGGTTCAACATTTATTGCTTTAAAATTTGTATTCTGCTACGCTTGATTTATAAAACGCAGGCATGATACTTCCCAACTCACCTTGAACTGGCATAACTTACCAAAGATGCCCAATTACTAAATTCGCCTAACTGCCGCGTGGCCAGGAGCTAAACTATCCTTCGAACACATTACTAGCGATTTTTGCAACTTTAATTATTTAATCCGAGTTACTCAGAGTCGGATAATCATAACAAAAGGAGTCAATTATGAAAACTTACAAAATTGCAGTTATTCCCGGAGATGGTATCGGTCCTGAGGTCATTGAAGAGGGAGTGAAGGTCCTGAAAAAGGTATCTGAGCTTGACGGAACATTCTGCTTCGATTTCACATATTTCCCCTGGGGCTGCGAATACTACCTTGAGACTGGCTTCATGATGCCAAAAGATGGGATCGATAAACTCAAGGAATTTGACGCCATATATCTTGGAGCCGTAGGTGCTCCGGGTGTCCCGGACCATATTTCCCTCTGGGACCTGCTGCTTATTATTCGTAAAAGCTTTGACCAGTATATCAATCTTCGCCCTATAAAGCTTCTGGAGGGTGCACCCTGTCCACTTACTGACGTCAAAAAAGAAGATATAGATATGATTGTTGTTCGTGAAAACAGCGAGGGAGAATATGCAGGCTCAGGAAACTGGCTTTATAAGGGCAAGCCAAATGAGGTCGTCATACAAAATGCAGTATTCTCGAGGGTCGGCTGCGAACGTGTCATAAGATACGCCTATGAACTGGCACGAAGAGAAAAGAAGACTCTTACAAACATAAGCAAAGCTAACGCCCTTAACTACAGCATGGTTTTTTGGGATCAGATTTTCAATGAGATAGGCAGAGAATATCCTGATGTAAAAACATATTCGCTTCTGGTTGATGCTGCCAGCATGTTCTTTGTCAAACAGCCTCAAAGGTTTGAAATCATCGTCACTTCAAATCTCTTCGGTGATATCCTTACAGACCTCGGGGCAGCAATCGCTGGCGGAATGGGATTGGCTGCAGGAGCCAATATCAATCCGGAACGAAAGTTCCCATCCATGTTTGAACCTATACACGGTTCTGCACCGGATATTGCCGGTAAGAATATTGCAGACCCGCTGGCTTCAATCTGGTCAGCCAGTCAGATGCTTGATTTTTTCGGTCATGAAGACTGGGGCAAAATGATCATTGATGTAATTGAGCAGGTTCTGACCGAGGGAAAGACACTCACGCCGGACCTGGGTGGGAACTCAAGCACCAGCGAAGTCGGAGATATTGCTTTGGCTAAACTTACCGCTGCTTTCGAAAAAACAAGAAGTTAAGGCAATATGAAAGTCATTTGGGGAATTGATATTTCAATTCCTTCTTTACTTGCTTAACGGGACAATATGGTTGCCGCCTGAGCATGGTCAACTGTATGTCTGGCTGACAAAACCAGGATGAGTTATTCCCGGCCTTGGGATAGCTCATCCTGGTTTTTACATCATCTTATCCAGTTTCTATTCTGCACTGGCCATCAGTTTAACGTATCTGGACAATGTCTTCATGGACCCTGCAGCGATCCTCACTATGTTGCCTATGCCAAATCGCCTCAGCATTTCGGTCTTGCTGTTGACCACCAGATTCACATAAAGATTCGTAATAAGCAGCTCATAGTAATACCGCCTCAGGGACATATTGGATGGCTTTATTGTCACCTGACCGAAGGACCACTTGTCATATTCCTCGGCAGAATGGAGCAACCTGTCCTTGTACTTCCCGTACATGGGAAGGTTAGGGAATGGTGTCAGCGGATTGATTGAGCTTGTCTGCGGCTTCAGGATGCCTATGTATTTCCTGAACTTCCTGAAGTCATCTGCCGACCAGTCAGGATGAGCCATGAAAGATGCCCATACGTCGATTCCGATATCCTTCAGTATTTTTGCGGCTTTAAGGTTGTCTGACGTATCTGACTTTTTCCTGTAGATATCCAGTTCCTCATCGCTGAAGGTCTCATAACCTACTAGAACGGCCTTCAGTCCCAGTTCATGGAACTCCCTGACAAGAGGTTCATAGTCGAGTATCCCCTTAACTGAGGCATACACTATGAAGTTCTTCCTAAGCCCCAGTTCCCTGATAAGGTCCAGGAAGGTCCTTATCTTAAGCTCGCTTGCGAAGAAGTCGTTGTCCATGAGCATTATGGTATCCTCTTCGATGGACACGAGGTCCTTTCTTGTAATCCCAAGGTCCAGGAGCTCTTCCTTGAAGCCTTCGATCCTCCACCTAAGGCAGAAGTCGCAGGCCTTTTCACATCCTATCCCATATTCCATTATTGCCGCAGGCCTGTACCCGAAATACGAGTACTCGTTCCTGTATTTTTTAGTAGACTGCCTGTCCGGCAGGAAGTATCCGTTCCTGCCCTTCGGGCCATGGGATTTGTAGCCATCCGAGCTTGCACGCACTCCGGGAAGTGACGGAATCTCTGCTCCTCTGCCAAACTCCCTGAAGAAGGTCTTGATATTTTCACCATCAACATACTCGAAGATGTAGTCCACTGACTCGTCAGCAAATGACAATGGAGCCAGATATGCCTGCGTTCCTCCTGCAAGGGTCACGATGTCAGACTTAGCTGCCTTAACCTCTCGGCAAAGGGCAATTACAACCTCCACATCTATGCAGAGGCTGGTTATTCCCACAGCATTAGGCTGATATTCCACAACCTTGTCCTTAAGGCTGCCCTTCTCGACCATCATGTCGAAGATCTCCACATCATGTTCTTCCTTAAGCAATCCGTATATCATCTCAAGCCCTATAGGCTCGGAAAACATGAAGTCGCTGACTGTTATCGCCTGCTTCGGCCTTGGCGGTCTTGCAAGAAGTATCCTCATTTTAGCTCCTTAGAATATATTAGGCGTTATCCCCTGCCCTATCTGGTATCTGTAATATAGGTTAACAACCGTGTAGAAAAGGTATTTCCCAGGCTTTTTAAGGAACTCCTTCCTGAAGATGTTCCTTTTGAATATGGACCTGATGGTGAAAAGGGACCCATAGAGCTCCCAATAGGCTTTTGTCAGTTCATCAGGCGTCATGTTCGGGTGTGTGTATACCGCCTCTGTGCCGTCAAAGGAGTATATGTCCTCCTTTACTAGCCTTCCCTGCCTCTCAATGTCCTTGAAGAACCTTGTTCCGGGTATCGGTGTAAGTATGTAGAATCTGGGTACGGAAATCTTGTTATCCTCTATGAAGTCCTTTGTAGCCCTTATGGATTCCAGAGTATCAGCTTCCCCTCCAACAACCATCTCTGTTGAGACGTCAATCCCGTGGTCCTGGATGTTCCTTATCAACCTCGGATAGTCTTCAGGCTTAGCCCAGGACTTGTCCATGGCCTTCAGGCTTTCTTTCGTGATGCTCTCTAGCCCGAAGGAAAGTGTTGTGCAGCCGCTGTCCTTAAGTGCCTTCAGAAGCTTGTCCTCGCTTCCTATCCTTATGTCGCACTGGCTCATCCATTCCATGTCCAGTGCTTTGATCTCTTCAAGCAGCTTTCCCAGATACACCCTGTCAGCGAAGATGTTGTCATCAAGAAGCAGGAACTTGCTGTAGCCCAGCTCCTTCACCTGCCTTATGTCCCTAACGACCTCTTCAACGCTCTTCCTGATGTATGTGCCCTCGTAAAGGCAGGCTACTGAACAGAAACTGCAGCTATTCGGGCAGCCTCTTCCTGCCTGGACTGGCAGGAAATCCCCAAGGTTCTTGTCCATTATAAGGTCGAACCTTGGAGGCGGCGTCGTGAACCAGCCTCTCTTAAGCCTGTTCTCGTACAGTGGCTTAAGCTCGCCTTTTTCATAATCGCTGATAAGCTCACTCCAGACAAGCTCAGCATCACCAACAACAACCGCATCGCAGTATTTCTTTGCCTCCTCGGCCATGAGACTCGCCATGTAGCCCCCAAGGACCACAGTCTTTCCGCGCCTTCTGAATTCTTCTGCAATATCAATTGATCTTATTACCCCATGACCCATGGAGCTTATCCCGATGAGCTCAGCATCAGTATCAAAAGGGATGTCCTCAAGTATCTCAAGGATTATCTCGACCTCGTGTTCAGGAGGTGTCAGCGCAGCTAAAAGAGGCAGTGCTAGGCCTACAAAATAAAGCTTCTTCTTCTTTATGGGCTTTTTCCCTCTGTCATAGGGGCTTGGCTGTATAAGAAGTATCTTCATATCCCTCTTGCCACCTTTCCCAGATACTGCATGGTAACCCTGCTGCTTCCAGCCAGCATCTTAAGGTTCATTGACAGACCGTACCTTCTTATCAGAGCCAGTACGTTCTTAGGCCTCATCACTATCCTGTAATAGGCCTTTACGATTTCAAGGTAGAAGGCTCTTATTCCCATGTGCTCGGGCTTTAGGACCACATGAGCCATATCCCACATCTCGTATGCATCCCTCGGATAAAGCAGCTTGTCCTCGTATTCACTGAATATTGATGTCCCCGGGAGTGGTGTCAGCGGCTGAAGGTTCACAAACCTTATGCCAAGCCTCCTGACCCAGGTGGTAAGGTCAGAAAAGTCCTTCCTTGAAAAATCAAGAGGTATGATAAGAGTTGCATAAAGCTCGATCCCAAGCTCCAGCAGCACCTTAACAGCCCTTTCATTGATGTCTATATCCGTTCCCTTCTTGTACGAATCAAGGTCACTTCCCCTGATTGATTCGAGTCCCACAATGACAGCCTGCAGTCCCTGGTCCCTGAATTCCCTCAGAATATCCTTGTTTTCTGCTACAAAGTCAGCCCTTCCGTAAACAAGGAATTTCTTCTCGATTCCTCTTTCCTTCAGAAGCCTCAGGAATTCCCTTATCCTCCCTTTGCTGAACAGGAAATCATCATCAACAATATATATTTCCTTCTCTTCAATGCCCTCCAGTTCATCCATAACATCCTTCAGCTCACGGGTGAAGTATTTTCCTCCCGTTATCTCCTTGCAGAAACAGAAGCTGCAGTTGTAGGGACAGCCGTATGAGGTCTTGATGAGGGCACAAGGCCTGTGGAACATGTAGTAGTATTCAGCTCTGTATTTCTCTACTGATTTCCTGTCGGGATGCCTGTGTTGGAATGAGAGCTTCATTTCATCTGAGTTTTCAATGCTGTACCTGATTTCAGAAACAGACCTGCCTTCAAGCATTCCCTTCAGAGTCATGTTGAAGCCGTCTATGCCATTCTTTGAGTATATGAAGTCAAGGGAGGGATCCGTGAAATCTTCAGGTACAACCTCCGCATGGACTCCTCCTACTCCTGTCAAAGCATCTGGAAAAAGCCTCTTAACCTCAGTGCACATAGCCTTTATGGTCCCGACGTGGGTTATGTAGCCTGTAAATACCACCAAGTCAGGCTTCTTCCGTTTAAGGATGCTTAAAAATGACTCCTTCTCCAGTATCATGTCGCAGATCTCAAGGTTCACCTTTTTCCTTATGCCATCAGGCACATTTGAAACCAGGTATTCAAGCTCCAGCGGCTCGCAAACCATGACATGCTGAAGCCCTATGGTTTCCTTGTGCGGTCTCGGTCTTACAAGCAGCACTTCCATCAGCATCTCTCCCTGTTGTCAGTCTTTATCGAAAGCGTATATACTGCAATCCTCGGCATGTAGAATGCCCGTTTGATTATCTTCATATCCAGAACGTTGAAATCACTTTTAACCATTTCCCTGAACTCCCTGTCTGAAGGATAGTTCGCCTTGCCAGTCGTAAGCTTCACTCCCGCCAGCATTACCTTGTCAAAGACACTGTCGCCGCTTGCAAACCCCACAAGAAGCCTTCCATTCATTGTCATGAGGCCGCTCAGCTTGTGGAGAACAACCTTTGGATCCCTATAGTAAGGAAGGGAGTGAGTACAAGTTATGATGTCGAACCTTCCTTCAAGTCTGTCAATATGCATGGCATCCATGAGTTCATGGCAGGCCCCAATGTTCCTCTTCCTTGATACCTCAAGCATCCTTTCAGAGTAGTCGACCCCGGTAAGCTTAAGCTTCGGATACCTCTTCCATATCTCATGAAGCAGCTCCCCCGGACCGCAGCCAAGGTCAAGAAGGTTATTCCTGCCCATCTGCAGTTCCTGAAGCTTCTCAAGAATATATTCCCTTGTCGGCCCAAGGCTGTGCTTCTGCACCCAAAGCCTGTCGTATCTGTCTGCCCAGAAGTCCCATATTTTAGCTGACATCAGTATCTCCTTGTCCTCATGAATATTCTTTCCAGTTTGTTTCTGGCCTGTCCGGTTGCCTGGTGATTTTCTTCCTTTTCAGGATCTGCCCTATGAATGACCGGATCCTTTTTGACCTTAAAAGTCCTAGGTGCAACCACACGAACATCATATAGAATATCGGTGCCGGAAGACGTGGCTTCGTCACCAGATGCAGGAAGTCAAACCTTTCCGGATTGTCCGTAAGAAGCTTTTCCTTCATCTCCTCATACCCATCAGTTCCCTTGATAGGTGTGAGTATGGAAATAGTATAGGTATCTATCTGGTTGTCCCGCAGGAATCCTGACAGCTTCCTGAAATCTGAAATCCTGTAGTCAGGACTTACCATGAATAGAGCTGTCAGGTCTATTTCAGCCTCTCTGAGTATTCTTATTACCTCAGGATAATCCAGGGCATCGGTCTGCTTGTTGTATTCATCAAGCTCAGCGTTACTGGTTGCTTCGAAGCCTACAATAACCTCTCCAAGGCCGCATACCTTAAGCTTTTCAAGCAGGTCCCTGTTCTTCAGTATGAAATCAGCCCTGAGGTATGCTATGAGATTCACCCTCCTGCACCTGCCTTCAGCTGCATCAATGAAATCCAGTGCATCTTTCCTTGACGCTAGGAACACATCATCAACCACCCAAATATATTCAGCATCAAGCTCTAGTGATTCATCAAGAATATCCCCAAAGTCACCTGCTATGTGTTTCCCATCATTTAGAAGCCTGCAGTAGCAGAAATCGCACTTATAGGGACAGCCTGTCCTTCCCTTTACAAGTGCTACCCTTCTCTTGTCCAGGTACCTGGTTTTTCCTATTACAGCTTCAGTCAGGGACCTGTCAGGCTTTATCAGTGGCTTCACGGTAACGGGTCTAGATATTCCAATGATCCACTCTCCTGCCATTTGCATGTCGAAGCCAGACGATTTTAGCTCCTCAAGCCTTCCATCCACAAACCCTAAAATATCCATGAACACCTGAAGGTCTGAGCTGTGTACAACGAAATCCACGTATGGCGAATGAAAGTCCCTGCTGTTCCTTTCAGCATGGGTCCCTCCTACGATTATCTTCACCTTTGGAAATCTTGTCTTGTATGTTTCTGCCTCTTCAAGGATCTTACTCTCTGCTGTATTGTAGCCTGTAATAACCAGGACATCAGGAATAACCTTTGGTTCTCTCAGCCCGAACAGGTCGTCGATGATATTGGCTGCCGCTCCAGTCTCCTCTGCTGCCGCCTTAAGATAAGCGAGCTCCAGCGGCTCAACCCTTACAGGGTCGAGGATGGAGAACGGTGTCCTTGCCCTTGCCTTCTTTAGAAATACCCTCATATATCCTCCAGATTGCTGATGAATAAAGCTTCCTATAATTCTTATCAGGTCCTGAATACCCTGTGCAGAACCTTATATCTCCTATATGAGAAGCGACCTGAGGCCAGGCGGATGACAGAATTTGCCAATGTATTCCCATGGTGCACAAGCAGGTGCTTTGTCTCCTCTGTGCAGCCCAGACGAAGCTTTGCTTCCTCTGAGGTCTGACCCATGTCTATCCTTGCATAGCCCTCTTCAATTCCCTTCCTTATGACGTATAGCAAAAGGTTGTGATACAGGCTTACTCCCTCTTCCCTCCTGAATCCGCAGAACATGAAGGTCAGGGTGTCACCAAATCCTTTAAGCACAAGGACTGCAAGTAGCCTGCCGCCATTTCCTCGTACCTCTATGATTTCGCTGTCATACCTTCTGAAGAACTCAATGGGTAAAATCTCCAGGGGATAATCAGACCTTTCGACAACGCTCCTGTAGAGCAGATGATGCCCGTTTGTGAAGGCTAAAGGGTCAATCCTTCTGAATACAAGCCCATTTCCTTCTTCAATCACACCAAGTACGTTCCTCCTGTATGAGGACCTCATTGCCATGAGATATTCATCAAAATCCCTGAACCGGTTGATAAACACAAAGTTTGAAAGGGTCAGTGAGTTTCCGCTTAGCCTATAATCCATATTAAGCGCTACAGTCAGGCCTTTTTGTTCCTTAATCACCTCAAGGGCTGCCTTTCTTCCTGAAGCTTCATCCGGTGCGATTATACCGCTCCTGCTCATTGAAATGGGCAGTCCAATAATCCTTGCATCAGCCTTCAGAGACCTTTTCATGAAGGTCAGAAGGTTAAGCTTCAGACTGTACGTCACTATAATCGCATCATTGACTACAACATATTCCTGACCGCAGGGGTTGGTTTCCTCCAGTACATGAAGAAGCTCCATGGTATCTGCGTTTTTCTCAAGAAGCATCTTAAGCCTGCTATTGATTTCGTCCGGTTCTGATGAACCTGCCCAAGCAGTTAGTTCCCTGATGCTTTTGAAGCTTATCATACATTCACGTCCTTGATATATGCCTTGTATCGCTTGTAGACGGAATCTGTCATCCTTACTCCTAGAAGCCTTGAGTTGTCGTTCGATTCAAGTATCCAGCCAGATTCGAAGGTGTCGTATTTCCCGATGCATATCTCAAAGACCCTGTTAAGGAGAGCAAGTACTGCTCCATATCGCTGCTCTCTTGGCAAGACCCCCATCTCAACTATCTTAACCGTTCTGATCCTATTTCCGAAGATCCGGTTCTTTATGACAGTACCTAATCCAAGAGTCTCATCAGGTCTCATCAGTTCATTGAAATCAGGATACCAAAGCATGAAGCCCACAGGCTCATCGCCTTTGTATGCAAAGAGCAGATTCTGAGCTTTTAGCAGCGGCTTGAAGTCCCTGAACAGCTCAAGGTCCTCCTCAGCCTTTCTCGGATAGTAGAAAAGATGGTCTTTGAATGAATCATTATTGACATTAGTATAGATTTCCGCATCCCTTTCAAGATTACTGTAGTCAAGGCTCCTTATAGTATATCTCCTGTTCAGCCTTTCAGTTATCCTGGGGTCAAGGATTTCCTCAAGCTCCTTCAGGTCCTTCCTGAA
>DIWI01000092.1 GCA_002428415.1 Clostridiaceae bacterium UBA6110 | reverse complement strand
CAAGGCAGGAAGGCAAGCTCATCGTCAAGAGAGCTGAAATGGACGCCGACAGAGAGCTTGAGAATGCAAGGAAGGAAATGAGGGAAGAGGTCGTCGGCCTCGCAACGATCCTTTCAAAGAAGGTCCTCGGGGAAGAGATCACGGAGGAGGTCCACGAGAGGCTCGTGGATGAAGTCATACAGAAGGTTGGTGTATAAGCATGTACGAATACCTTGACAGAAGATATGCACAGGCCCTATATGATGTGGCCAGGCAGAAGGACTCCGTTGACAAGTACATAAAGGACCTTGAAGAGATCGACGAGATGATACACAGTAACCCTGATATTGAGGGAGTAGTCAAGCATCCTGAGATACCTACAAAGGAGAAGAAGAAGTTCTTCATAAACATCCTTAAGGGCAAGGTTGATGAGGACCTTCTGACATTCATCCTTCTTCTCATTGAGAAGGACAGGATACTGTTCCTGAAGGAAAAGATCAGGGAATTAAAGAAGATAGACCTTGAGAACAAGAACATAAAGATAGCTACGATCACAGTGGCAAAGCCAATCACCGAAAGGCAGAGGGCAGAGCTCACTGAGAAGCTGCAGGACAAGTACAATGTTAAGATAATCCTTGATGAGATAGTCGACGAGTCAATAATCGGCGGCATGGTCATTAGGATAGGAGACAGTCTGATGGACGGTTCCATAAGAAAAAAGATGGAAGAAGTCAAGTCAGCTCTCCTCAAAAGGTTGAGGTGATGACATGAAGATAAAGCCGGAAGAGGTAACCTCCATCATACGTCAGGAAATTGAACGTTTTGAAAAGAAAATGGAGACAGTTAACTCCGGAACGATAGTTCAGGTAGGTGACGGAATTGCCAGGGTATATGGACTTGAAGACTGCATGGAGGGTGAACTCCTTGAGTTTCCGGGTGGAGTAAAGGGCATGGCCCTTAACCTCGACTTTGACAATGTCGGATGCGTTCTCCTGGGAGCCTATGAAGACATCAAGGAAGGCGATATTGTCAGGAAGACAGACAAGATAGTTGAAGTTCCTGTGGGTGAAAACCTGATAGGCAGGGTCGTCAATTCACTTGGAGAGCCAATAGACGGAAAGGGCGAGATTATCGCCAAGGCATACATGCCGATTGAAGTCCAGGCTCCCGGAGTAATAGACAGGAAGTCCGTAACTGTCCCTATGGAGACAGGAATAAAGGCCATTGATTCCATGGTTCCTATAGGACGCGGACAGAGGGAGCTCATCATTGGCGACAGGCAGACTGGAAAGACTGCAATCGCGATTGATACGATCCTCAACCAGAAGGGCAAGAATGTCATCTGCGTATATGTGGCAATAGGACAGAAGCAGTCAACAGTAGCCAGCATATACAGCATGCTGACCAAGGCCGGTGCAATGGACTATTCGATAATAGTATCATCGTCTGCGTCAGATTCCGCTCCGCTGCAGTACATAGCTCCATATGCGGGCTGTACCATGGCAGAGTATTTCATGAACAAGGGCAAGGATGTACTGATCGTTTATGACGATCTTTCCAAGCATGCGGTAGCCTACAGGGCCATGTCGCTGCTTCTTCGAAGACCGCCCGGCAGAGAGGCTTATCCCGGAGACGTGTTCTATATCCACTCAAGGCTTCTTGAGAGAGCTGCAAGGCTTTCAGATGAGCTTGGCGGCGGATCTATTACAGCGCTTCCGATAATAGAGACACTTGGCGGAGACGTTACGTCATACATACCGACAAACGTCATATCCATAACCGACGGCCAGATATTCCTTGAGTCGGACCTTTTCTATAATGGAATAAGGCCGGCGATCAATCCCGGAATATCAGTATCAAGGGTTGGAGGATCTGCACAGACCAAGGCAATGAAGAAGGTATCAGGCAAGCTCAGGCTTGAGCTGGCACAGTACAGGGAGCTTCTTTCATTCTCACAGTTCGGTATAGAGCTGGACAGAGAGGCTTCGGGAAGGCTTGCTAAGGGTGAAAGGCTGTATGAGATACTAAAGCAGCCACAGTACAGCCCTCTCAAGTATGAGAAGGAAGTGCTGATCCTTTATGCTGCAATCAACGACAAGCTGAACGATATAGCGGTAAAGGACATCAAGCAGTTTGAAATTGAATTCTTTGAATATATGGATACATACCACAGGGAAATAGCAGATTCAATAAGGAAAACCGGAGATCTCAGGAGCGATGCCATGGCTTCTCTTGATGAGGCTATAGAAGACTTCAAAGCAAGCTATTTCAAGTAGACTGGAGGGATAAGAATGGCCGGTGCTAACATGATTTCCTTGCTGAAAAGAGCAAAATCGGTAAGGAACATTAAAAAGATGACAAAGGCTATGGGACTTGTCGCAACCTCCAAATTCCAGAAGTGCAAGGTCTATCTTTTCGCAAGCGACAAGCAGTTTGCTGCGATAAGTGGAATCAAGGATGATGTGGCCAGGGCAGACAAATCAGCCGGCGGCATATTCCTCGGCAACGGCGGCAAGGAGAGGACTCTGTACGTCGTGCTGAACTCTACCAAGGGTCTTTGCGGAGGCTACAACAACAACATGTTCTTTGCACTTGCAGACAGGCTTAAAGAGAGAGGGGACCATCCTATGATCCTCACGACTGGCAGTAAAGGACTGTCTATCCTGAAAAAGCTTAACTTCGACCTTGATATCGACTCTATCAGCACCAAGGACATACCTGACCCCGATGAGGCCCAGAGGTTTGCTGAAAGGATCCTTGAGATTTACTCAAAGGGCGAGGTCAACGAGGTATGCCTTGTGTATACCAGATACATGTCGCAGGTAAGGAACGAGGTTTCGATAGAGAGGGTTCTTCCTTTCGAAGGAAGGGAAGAGGGCTGGGAGCTGAGGGATACTGAGTTCCAGTTCGAGCCTGGCATTGAGGAGCTTAAGGACAAGGTCTATTCCCTGTACTTAAGGGAAAAGTTCTACAACGTGCTTGTGCACGCCAAGGTGACTGAACACTCGATGAGGATGGGTGCGATGGATACTGCGAGAAAGAATGCCGATGAGCTTCTGGTCAAGGTTGAGAAGCAGTACAACAGGATGAGGCAGCAGACCATAACTCAGGAGCTCACTGAGATCATCGGTGGAGCCGAGGCTCAAATATAGGAGGATCAAATGGCTGACAATATTGGAAAAATCGTGAGGGTCATTGGACCCGTAATCGACATTCAGTTCAAATATGACCATCTTCCGAGGATCAACAACGCCCTTGAAATCAAGGCGGAAAACGGAAGGCTCGTATACTGTGAAGTCGAGCAGCATACTGGCGATGACATAGTCAGAGCCATAGCTATGGAGCCGACTGAAGGCCTCAAGAGAGGTATGGAGGTCTACGACATCGGTGCGCCCATAACCGTACCGGTGGGCAAGGAGGTCCTTGGACGACTATTCAACGTCCTTGGTCATCCGATAGACAACAAGGGTGAGGTTTTCGCAGAGAAATACTACCCGATTCACAGGCCTGCCCCGACTTTCGAGCAGCAGAGCCTTGATACAGAGATGTTCGAAACCGGAATAAAGGTCATAGACCTTCTTGCACCATACCAGAAGGGCGGAAAGATCGGTCTCTTCGGCGGTGCCGGAGTAGGCAAGACCGTCCTTATACAGGAGCTCATCAACAACATCGCGAAGGAGTCCGGTGGACTTTCTGTATTCGCTGGTGTTGGAGAGAGAAGCAGGGAAGGCAACGACCTTTACAGGGAAATGCAGGAATCAGGTGTCATAGACAATACTGTCCTTGTATTCGGACAGATGAACGAGCCGCCCGGAGCAAGAATGAGGGTCGCTCTTACAGGACTCACAATGGCTGAGTACTTCAGGGACCAGGGCCAGGATGTGCTTCTGTTCATAGATAACATATTCAGATACACCCAGGCAGGATCTGAGGTTTCCGCCCTTCTTGGAAGAATTCCATCAGCGGTCGGATACCAGCCAACTCTGGCGACTGAAATGGGTGCCCTCCAGGAGAGGATAACCTCTACAAAGAGAGCTGCCATAACATCAGTCCAGGCAGTATACGTGCCTGCAGATGACCTTACTGACCCGGCACCTGCAACTACATTCACACACCTTGATGCGACTACAGTCCTTTCAAGGAGCATAGTGGAGCTTGGTATATATCCTGCTGTTGACCCGCTTACTTCAAGCTCAAGGATACTGGACCCGAGGATCGTGGGACAGGAGCACTATGAGGTTGCCACAGAGGTAGTGAGGATACTACAGAGATACAAGGAGCTTCAGGACATCATTGCCATACTTGGTATGGATGAGCTCGCAGACGATGACAAGGCCGTGGTAAACAGGGCAAGAAGGATCCAGAGGTTCCTTTCACAGCCGTTTACCGTTGCTGAGCAGTTCACAGGAATGAAGGGCAAGTTCGTAAAGGTAAAGGACACCATAAGAAGCTTCAAGGAGATACTTGAGGGCAAGCATGATAATCTTCCTGAATCCGCGTTCCTTTTCGCGGGAGCCATTGAGGATGTCATAGCGAATGCTGAAGCCAGCAGAGCCTGATAGGAGGTAACCATGAAGACATTCAAGTTAAGGATCGTAACCTCCAGAGGAAGATTAGTTAAGACTGATGTGGAGAGCTTCAGCGGATATACCACTGAAGGCTCGTTCCAGATACTTCCGAACCACAGCCCGATCATCGCCATCCTCAAGGATACAGACTTCGAATATTCCGAAAACGGAGTTAAGAAGGGTATCCACCTGGAGGGCGGCATCATGAAATTCAAGGAAAACAGGTTAACCATAACCGCAGCACGTGGTGCTGCGGTATAAGAATAAGGGTGGCAGTCATTTATTGGCTTCCACCCTTGCATTTATCTCATTGAAGATTCTTTGCGTTTCCTGAAGATCGCCTTTGAAAGGAAATAATTCAGGACAACTATTATGAAGCTTGCAGCAACCTTCACCACAACGTCACTTATTCCGGCAAGCTCGACAAACAAGTACATGATTGCAAGCTCAAGTATTCCAGAGGCACCTCTTGAGGCATAGAACTGGACTCCCTGCCTAATCAGGTCATTAAAGCTTCCCTCATGGCTTCTGAACACGAAACTCCTGTTGGTGATGAATGCGAATAGCACTGCACCGAACCATGATATGGCTGTGTTGAGAATGACTTTGTCAGCACCTAAAGAGTTTCTGCAAATGAAGTAGAGGATATAGTTAACGAGTGTGGTCAGGACACCTACTATGAGGTACATGACCTTTT
>DIWI01000043.1 GCA_002428415.1 Clostridiaceae bacterium UBA6110 | reverse complement strand
TAATCATCAGCGGCGGAGTATCCATAGATGGCAGCATAAGGGGAGAAAAGATGGACCTGGCTGGCGGTACCAGGATACGCGGTGCGCTGAAGGGTACTGATGTAAGGATAAGCGGAGAGTCTACCATAGGGCTGGATATGGAGTGCGAGACTCTGACAGTTCATGGAGGAATCTTCTGCGGTGGTACCGTCAACTGTGGAACCTGCGATATAGACCTCGCTGGGGAGTCAGAGATCAAGGAGCTTGTCGGTGGAAGGATCACTGTTGTTAACAAGGGCAGGGACAGGGGCGGCTTCAACCTTAGCTTCAAGAAACTGAAAATAGTTACCTCGGGAGATTCGGTCCTGAGGGTGCAGACCATAGAGGGAGACAGGATAGAGCTTGAGAACACGATAGCTGAAGTTGTCAGAGGCGGAGACGTATCGATCGGACGCGGATGCAGGATCGGACGAGTTGAGCATACCGGTACCATATGGGTATCCCAGGATTCGAAGGTTGATGAGGTAATACACTGATGGCGAAGAAGAGCATGCTTTCAAAGGAAAAGAAGGAAGGGCTGATTTCTGAAATCAGAACCTATTTCCTGGCTGAGAGAGAAGAGGAGCTGGGCGACCTTGCCGCAGCTCTTCTTCTCGACTTCATTGAGGAGAAGATTGGACCTGAGTTCTATAATCAGGGTCTCATGGATTCATACCTTCTGATGAAGGACAGGGTGGAGGACATCATGTCCCTTGAAAAGCCATAGGAGCGGATGATTTTTAATTGGTGTGGATGGTGATATAATCAGGGGAGAGAATTGAATCGGAGGTAATGGGATGAAGACCAACATGAACCAGACAAATACCCTCACGAAGCTTACTGAGATCAAAGGTAATTCACTGTTCCAGGTACTTGAGTTCGATGAGCTCAGGGGTGGTAAGGATGTAAGGACAGCATTCATGCTTTCGTTTATGAGGCAGGCCGGAATAAAGCTGAGGCAGCTAAGGATTGTTCTTTCGTCAAGCGGAGCATACATTGAGTCAGGAAGGCTTAGCTTCATGAGGGGTCCTATAGAGGTAAGCTCAAATACAGGAGGACTTTTCTCATTCTCGAAGCAGCTGATAACCTCGAAGATAACGGGTGAGAACCTGGTTAGACCGCTGTTCAAGGGAACAGGGGAGCTTCTGCTTGAGCCGTCCTTTGGTCATATAGCTCTGCTTGAGCTTGAAAACGAGAGCGTAATAATTGACGATACGCTGTTCTTTGCTGCAGAGCAGCAGGTGGAAATGTCTACTACGACTGTGAAGACAGTTTCCGGTGCTCTTCTTGGTAATGAAGGCTTCTTCCAGACGAAGCTGTCAGGAACAGGAATAGTAGCCTTGGAGCTTCCTGTTCCGGAGCAGGAGATTTTCAAGTACAAGCTTGTGAATGACATACTGAAGGTAGATGGAAACTTTGCGATCCTCAGGACCGGTACCATTGAGTTCTCAGTTGAGAAGACCACCAGGTCCCTTATGGGCTCTGCTCTGTCAGGAGAGGGCTTCATGAACGTATTCAAGGGTACGGGAGAGGTATGGCTCATGCCTACTAAGTCTGTCTACGAGGATCTGCTTAGGACAATGGACAATCCTCTGATGAGGCCCCATGCTGAACATGTGGCTGAGGGTAAGGATGGCAAGGAAGTGAAGGCTTAAAGGGCTTCACTTTGGTATAGGTTTGAGACTGGTTTTATGATAAAATACTCATGATACACTCTGGGCACCGGAGGTGCCCGGGGTTTTTTTACGGAATGAATATGAAAAAGGATGGTAACATATGGCAAGAATGTTCGGTACTGACGGGGTTAGGGGACTCGCAAACAGCGAGCTTACACCACTTATGGCTTTCGAGCTTGGAAGGGCTGGAGCGCACGTACTTACTGAGGGTGCCCACAGGCCTAAGATACTTGTGGCCAAGGATACGAGGATTTCCGGGGATATGCTTGAAAGCGCCCTTATAGCGGGAATACTGTCTGTTGGTGCGGAGGCGGTTTCACTTGGAGTGGTTCCTACACCGGCGGTGGCACTGCTCGTCAGGAGCTATAATGCAGATGCGGGAGTAATGATCTCTGCTTCGCACAACCCAGTTGAATACAACGGAATCAAGTTCTTCAACGGCCAGGGGTACAAGCTTTCTGATGACCTTGAGGACAGGATCCAGGCAGTAATCGAGGGTGGGTTTGAAGGTGTACCTTCACCTACAGGGAAGAATGTGGGAAGGGTAATATATGAGAGCAGAGCTACAGCGGACTATGTGAGCTATGCAATGGGAACTCTCAAGGAGGACCTTTCAGGTCTCAAGGTAGCACTTGATTGTGCGAACGGCGCCAGCTACCAGTCTGCAGTTGCAGCCTTCAGGAAGCTTAACGCTGAAGTATATGTGATAAACGATGATCCGGATGGAGTTAACATCAACAAGGACTGTGGATCCACCCACCCTGAGGAGCTCATGAAGTATGTTGTCGATAAGGGCTGTGACCTTGGCCTTGCCTTCGATGGCGATGCTGACAGATGCCTTGCGGTTGATGAGAAGGGAAACCTCATAGACGGGGACTTCATTATGCTTATCTCAGCTCTCCACATGAAGGAGATGGGACTGCTTAAGGACGATACTCTGGTTGTGACTGTAATGAGCAATCTGGGACTCATGATCGCGGCGAGGGAAAGAGGTCTTAAACTTGAAATCACCAAGGTAGGAGACAGGTACGTCCTTGAGAATATGGTCGAGAACGGTTATTCAATTGGCGGCGAGCAGTCAGGACATGTCATATTCAGGGACTTCAACACAACAGGTGACGGACTTGTCACTGGTCTTCAGCTTGCAGGTATAGTGAAGTACACGGGAAAGACACTTAGCGAGCTTGCTTCAGTCATGAAGATAATGCCTCAGGTTCTTGTCAACGTGAAGGTGCCAGCGGAGTTCAAATGCATCCATGTGGAGGACAAGGATATCGCATCTGAAATAGCTGCCATCGAGGAGAAGCTGAACGGCAAGGGAAGGGTGCTAATAAGACCTTCAGGTACTGAGCCCCTTGTAAGGATAATGCTTGAGGGCGAGGTCCAGGAAGAGATCGATGCCTATGCCAACAGGATCGCTGACATGATAAAGTCAAGGATAACAATTTAGTGAACTGAGGTCCGGATTTCCGGACTTCTTTTTTGTTTTCGGTGTATTCCTTTACACTCGATATGATAGAATTGAGTTATAGAAATATGGAGGTGTCTTTAATGGATGGCTACAGGATAGTGAACGAACCAGATGAGGGCAAGTTCTTTGTCGTGACTGAGTCGGGAGAGAGATTGGGTGAAATGGAGTACGTTCTGAAGGATGGACTCATTACTGTGCTGCATACTAACCTTGAACCTGTGCTGCAGGGCACCGGTATGGGTCAGAAGCTTGTTGACTTTATTGCGGATTATGCACGGGAAAATGATTTCAAGGTCAACGCTTCATGCTTCTACGCAAGGAAGGTCCTCGCGAAGCATGCTGATAAGTACGCTGACATACTGGGACCTGAGGTTGACGCGATATTATAGCTTAAATACGGTAAAACATGTATAAAGGGGAGGGCGAAATGTTAAAGAAAAAGATTGGCAGGACTGAGCTGATTGTAAGTCCTGTAGGGCTTGGAACCAATGCAGTCGGAGGTCACAACATATACAACTACATGACTGACGATGGAGGAAGGAAAATCCTCAGGGCTGCATTTGACTGCGGCATGGATTTCATCGATACAGCATACTGGTACGGCCTTGGAAGGTCTGAGGAGCTCATCAGTGATGTGATGGGTGAGTACAGGAACAGGAATGATATTGTCATTGCAACCAAGGCTGCCCACAGATTCGAGGAAGGAAATGTTGTAATGGACAACTCTGTGGAATTCATGGTCAAGTCTGTATATGACAGCATGGCCAGGTTAGGTACAGACTACATCGACCTTTTCTATGTCCACTATCCTGATAAGGAAACGCCTAAGTATGAGGTCATAGGAGCGCTCAAGGACCTCAAGGACAAGGGTGTCATCAAGGCCATAGGAGTATCCAACTTCAATATGGAACAGCTTGAGGAGGCCAACAGGGACGGCTACATCGACGTCATCCAGGGCCACTACAACCTTCTGAAGAGGGATGCTGAGAATGACCTCATTCCATACTGCAGGGAGAAGGGGATATCCTTCGTTCCGTACTATCCTCTTGCTTCAGGATTCCTGACTGGAAAGTTCAACAGGTACTCAACCTTCATGGATTCAAGGACAAACAACCCTCTGTTCAAGGGCAAGGCCTTTCTTGAGAACCTTGAGAAGGTTGACAAGCTTAAGGCCATGGCAAAGAAGCTCGATGTCGAGCCTCAGAACCTGGCTCTTGCCTGGTACCTTGCCCAGGATGGAATAGATGCTGTGATCCCTGGAGCCAAGAATGTTAAGCAGGTCATGTCGAACTGCAACGCAATGACCCTAAGGCTATCAGACTCTGAAATAGCAGCCATTGACGAAATGTTCAAATAACCAGATAAGAGAAATTATGTTTGGATGAGAAAAAGCACTTCCGCGAAGTGCTTTTTTGTTTACAGCATATCCAGTGACATCTTCCTTTTTGGTGATGGAAAATACAGGGACAGTTTTTTGATGTCTTCGGGTGACAGGCTGATGTTAAATGCAGCAGCATTCTCTCGAACATGCTGAGGGCTTGATGCTTTTGGAATGGCGCAGACCCCTTCATTTGACAGTACAAATGAAAGCATCAGCTGCTCAGGAGTAATCCCAAGCCTTGAGGAGATTTCCTTTACCTCAGCATTGTCTGCTATCTTTTTCCTGGTATGCCTGTCATGAGCCATCGGACAGTATGCCATGGTTGCCATCCCATTTGATTTCATGAATGGCAACAGGTCGTATTCTATTCCCCTCGAGCCCAGGTTATAGAGGACCTGGTTCACACGGCAGTTTTCTCCGTAAGGAACTGAAAGCAGTTCTTCCATGTCGTCTGTATCGAAGTTCGAGACTCCCCAGTTCCTGATGAACCCTTCCTTCTTCAGCTCTTCCATGTAGGCTACAGTCTCTGACAAAGGCACTCTTCCCCTCCAATGGAGAAGATACATGTCGAGATAATCAGTGCCGAGCCTCTCAAGACTCTTTCTGCATGAATTGAAGATATTCTTCCTTCCCGCATTATGCGGATATACCTTGGAAACAAGAAACAGGCCTTCCCTGGCAGTATCCTTTATAGCTTCTCCAATCAGCTCTTCTGACAGACCTTCACCGTACATCTCAGCAGTGTCAATGAGCGTCATTCCAAGCTCGATTCCGAGTCTTAACGAAGAAATCTCATCTTCCCTCTTTTTCGGGTCTTCACCCATGTACCAGGTTCCCTGCCCAAGCCTTGGCATCAATATGCCGTCATTGAGTCTTATGAATTCTTCCATATTCATCCTCCTGAGAATATTTAATGTTCAGATTGCCATGCACGAACTGAAGTTTTCGGCATTAATCCCCTTGTTTTAACACGTGGGGTAAAGTGTCAAGAACTTGCAATTTGGGATTGTTTTTCCCCTTTACTTTATAGTATACTATCATTTGTGGATGTCAAAGCCATCCAATAACTTAATATGGAGCGGTATCGAAGTGGTCATAACGGCCCTGACTCGAAAGCGTCGTACTTATGTGGTAACATAGAAGCCTAAACCATTGATTTGACTTGGTTTAACCAGTCCAATCGCAAAATTTCATAGTGTAGTTCTCTCCATCAGTTCTCTCCTTTATCCGAGGGATTTCTGAGAACCGATGTTGAAGATAAATACGGAAGCGTATCGAAGTGGTCATAACGGGACTGACTCGAAATCAGTTGAACCTTCTGGGTTCCGTGGGTTCGAATCCCACCGCTTCCGCCAGAAAACCATTGGCATTCCTCAGTCTCTGAGGAATGCCTTATTTTTTATGTGTGTGCAGAAGCGTCTTGTTTTTTCTCTCCTTCTGACTGGTGATGGTTTACGATCACTTCATCTTGACGAATCTCTGGCTTCGGTGCGATGACGAAATTAAGTCCATCAACCATGGCTTGTGCTGATACCAGTTTTGAGTTGAAGTCCAAATGAGCGTAAATATTTGCGGTGGTTGCAAAATCACTGTGACCTAACCAATCCTGGATCTGCTTCATCGGCACATTATTTGCCAGCAAAAGACTGGCACAGCTGTGCCTAAGGTCATGGAAGCGAATCTTTCTTAAACCATGCTCCTCCAGCAGCTTGGGAAACGCTGTTGTAACATAGTTTGGGCGAATTCTTACTCCCAACTCGTTGACACAGATATAATCAAGAAATTCCTTGCTATAGGATCTACCGCAAAGCTTGCGGTTGCTTTCTTGTTGTGCTTTGGCAGCAAGAAGTTTCTCCTTAAAAGCTGGCACCAATGGCAAAGTTCTCATACTGGATTTGTTCTTGGTTGAATCCGATGCATAGATCATCTCTTTACCATCAATGCTGAAGGATGTAACGGTGTGCCTGACAATGAGTGTGTTGTTATTAAAATCAATGGCACTCCATTTAAGACCGACCGCTTCGCTTCTTCTCAGCCCATAGAAAGCCCCAAGCAGTATAGGAATCTCAAGTTTCGTTCCTCTGGCCACTTCAAATAACTGATTTACTTCGTTTTTATCATAGAAGCTGCCGATGAACCGTTCCTGTCTTGGACGCTCGATCTTGCTGGCCGGATTAACGGGAATCACATCGATCTTCACAGCATATTTCAAAGACCTATGGATAATGGTGTGATAATGAATCACAGTGCTGGCCTTCACTCGTTTCAACTGGAGGGTATAGAAATCCTGAATATCCTTGGGTTTGAGATCAACCAGTTTGATCTTTTTGTCTTTGAAGTATGGAGCAATCGGTGATTTGCACATACTGGCATAGCTTGCGTAGGTAGTAAGCTGAATCGTATTTTTTGCTATCTCAAGCCAATGCCCCAAAAATTCATCGAAAAGCATGTCTTCCATCGAAACCGGTACATCCGGTTCGAAGGTCTTCCGGGTTTCTCGGAGCATTTCCTGCGCCCGTTTCTTATTTCCTTTTACGGGCAACTTCGTAGAAATCCATTTGCTCTTACGCTTTCCTTCATGGTCTTTGTAAGTAAGTACCATGTAGAAATAGCCTTTCTTTTCTTGCAGGTGTCCTGCTACCATTATAAAAACCTCCTTTTTTTGTAGCTCCGATTACCTGCCGTTGACACTTTGAGCGTATCATGGGCAAGTTGCTTCGTGCAATGTTGTGGAGGTTCAAATGGACGGCTGTTCATTTCCGACTCTGAGATACGATATGATGTGTGCTTTTGGGATTCGATAGTTACGCCCTATTTTGATAAAGGTCACGTCACCATTTTTAAGGAGCTTATAACCCGTCTTGGTGCTGACACCAAGGATCTCACACATTTGATCAATATTCATGACGTCGGGATAATCTTTGAGCATGAGGCTATAGGCGTCTTTACTAGATAAAGTTGTGCTCATGCAAAAACCTCCCTTCATTTAATAGAAAACAGCCGCACCTGAATCAATCGTTCCGCAAATAATATGCGGGATCTTCCAAGGTGCGGCTGCTGTATTTGATTATGGTTCTTTGGATGGACCGGACAAGCGCTGGCATACGCTCTCATAGGACTTTCACCTCCCTCCATTCTGATGGCGGGCCGTACTCATTGCCTGCGACGGTTTGATCACGCTCGGACTGTGACTATACGGAAGTATCATTATCTGATGCACAAGGTCATGGCCAGCCGATCTGCCAAGATCGACCAGCAGCAAGGGTATTTGTCGCTCTCTTCGTGAAACGAAGGTCATAGCGTACCTGCTGCCTGGCTTGTCCTTGCGGCTCATGCACCAAAGGTATCCGGTTCTCCTATATGAAGTTGTCAAAGATCGATTTTATGAGAAGATAAAAGTCCCTCTCATAAGCCATGAGATTTGAAGGTCATTTATAAACCCTATTCCTCAAAATTTTTCAATTCTTTTTCTAAAGTCTTCAGTCCTTGGCTAATGGACTTGCAGACAGCCATAACACTGACGCCTTCTGCCTGAGCAATCTCAGTCTTGGTCATCTCCAGAAAGTAGTAGGCATAGATTCGCTTGGCCTGAATATCGGGAAGCTTGGCGATGGCTGCATACAGCTCCTGCTTCGTCATCTTCCGCTCATAGATCTCATAGGGTGACATGGAGACAAAAATTGCGTCATGTTCGATCCCGTCTTCCCGATCCAAGGAGTAGTGGGCCTTGTTCCAGTAGACCTTTCGTTGATAATTCAGCTCTTTGCGTTTGGATTCTTCGAAGATCTCAGCGATCTCATCATCGACCATGACAAAACAGTCATTCTCATAAAACGGGTATACGTCCCGCAGATTAATCTTTTTCATTTTCATTCTCCTTCTCGTTGTTGGCTTGTTAGCGGCGAACAAGAAGGAGGCGGCGGGCTACGGCATCTCGGTGAGAAGAGAAAGCCAGCTCTATTCATTTGGCTGGAAATAAACATGACAGGCTCCTTTTGGCGGGGAGCCTGTCATTGGTGGTGCACTGCCAAAAAGCTGATTACTGAAAAAAAAGGCCGGATGATCCTCTCAATTGAGTAATCATCCGGCGGTGGTAGCTCAGTGAATCGGCTCCGGTGCTCGGTATCGATTGATATTCAGTTGTTCATTACTTGCTTGTGCGGTGGTCACTACTTCGAAAAGTGCGCCGGTGCTCCATAATCAGATAATGAGTTTATCCCTGGTCTGCGATGACCGGAATGGTTGCGACTTTTCCGCACATCTCACATTTGATGGTGACAATGCCTACGCTGTCTGTAGTGACATCGAAAAGTCGCTTCCCACAATGGGGACAGTTGATAGCTTTGTAGAATTCGTCAAAGGCTTCCTTTTCTGCTCCAAGGACGATCTCTGTGGTCCTCGGACAGTCAGACTTGTAGGGGCAGACCTTGGTGTTGCTGCATTTGATCAGGATCTTCAGTTTTGAGCCTTCTATGGTGTCAAAAAGTCTTCTTTCACGATTGCATTTGATCTGGACGGTTCTCATTGGGTATCCCTCCTGTACTAGGCGTACATGTTGCCGGGCATGATGACCTCATGACTGTTGTCTCCAGATGTTTTCATACTGCCTAACAGGGAGGCTGAATAGAT
>DIWI01000057.1 GCA_002428415.1 Clostridiaceae bacterium UBA6110 | reverse complement strand
CTGCCCCCTTTGGCCGCTCGGGAACTCCTCCCTGTCTGTCGGTCCTTCAGAACCGACAAGTATTAGTATACTTTGCTTTTACAAAGATTTCAAGCAAAAAATGAACAAAACAGCTTAAAGCAGCGTCAATTTCAGTTCAGATTGCCGTAATCCCTTGGTAATGCTCACTTTTCGTATAAGAATCTTTTGAAGTCAGTTTCAATTCCGAAATGAGTCTGGATCGCGTCAAGAATCCTACCCGATGCCCTGCCATCGCCGTAAGGGCTTCCGCCTTTGGCCATTTCAGCGTATGCCTTATCGTCGTCCAGCAGTCTTGAGGCTTCGTCTATGATCCTTTGGGTGTCTGTGCCCACAAGCCTCACAACACCTGCTTCAACCGCCTCAGGACGCTCTGTGACGTCCCTTAAGACAAGCACAGGCTTCCCGAGATATGGCGCCTCTTCCTGTATGCCTCCCGAGTCTGTCAGTATCAGTTTTGACCTGGCCATCAGGTTATGCGTTTCTTTGGTTCCAAGCGCACCCAGAAGATGTACCCTGTCAGTACCCTTAAGCACTTTCTCAGCTTCCTGTCTGATCTTTGGATTCGGATGCACAAGATACACGATCTGAGCATCCTTTCTTTCAGCCAGGACCTTGAGTGCCATTGAAATATCATGGATACCATGCTCAAGGTTCTCTCTCCTGTGGGCGGTCACCATGATGATATCCCTGCTGAAATCGACCTTCTTGAGGAACTCGTCTTCAAATGTATAATCCATTTTGACAGTTGTCTTTAGGGCATCGATCACCGTATTGCCTGTCACAAATATCCTTGATTCAGGAATCCCTTCCTGTAGCAGGTTCTCTTCTGCACCTGTTGTAGGCGCAAAGTGCAGGTCAGCAAGCCTTGATGTAAGTGTCCTGTTCATCTCCTCAGGATAAGGAGCATATTTGTCATGGGTCCTAAGCCCTGCCTCAACATGGCCGACCATCGTCTTCTCATAGAACGCCGCCAGGGCTCCAGCAAAGCTTGTGGTCGTGTCTCCGTGTACAAGGACGATGTCAGGCTTTACGCTTGCAATTATCCCCGACATGCCCTCCAGTACTGAGGTGGTTATGTGGGATAGTGACTGGGAACCCTTCATCAGGTCCAGGTCGAAATCCCATCCAATGCCAAAATCATTGAGGACATTCTTCAATAGCTCCCTGTGCTGGCCAGTGAGTGCGACTATCGATTCAAATTCCCTGCGCTTCCTCATCTCGATCAGAAGCGGAGCCATCTTTATGGCTTCAGGCCTGGTGCCGAACACGCTCATGACTCTAATCATGTTTTCTCCTTTAAAAAAATATACACTCCTTGAAGTGTATATCCTTTGTGCTATTTTGTTCCGAAAAGCCTGTCTCCTGCGTCTCCAAGACCAGGGACAATATACCCCTTCTCATTCAGTCTCTCATCAATTGCTGCGACATATATGTCCACGTCAGGGTGTGCCTTTGTCAGATGAGCCACACCTTCAGGTGCTGCTACAAGGCCGACGAACTTTATGTTGGTTGCTCCCCTTTTCTTCAGCAGGGTAATGGCATCAGCTGCCGAACCGCCTGTCGCAAGCATAGGGTCGACAACAATGACTTCCCTTTCCTCGATATCCTTGGGAAGCTTGCAGAAGTACTCTACCGGCTGAAGAGTCTCCTCGTTTCTATATAGTCCGATATGGCCTACCTTTGCAGCAGGTATCAGCTTCAGTATTCCATCAACCATACCCATTCCTGCTCTAAGTATTGGAACAATCGCAAGCTTCTTTCCAGCAAGCATCTTGCAGGTTGCCATGGCTACAGGTGTCTCTACCTGTACATCTTCCACAGCCATATCCCTTGTGACCTCGTAAGCCATCAGTGTCGCGATCTCTTCGAGAAGCTCCCTGAAGTCCTTGGATCCTGTATTCTTATCCCTTATTATCGCCAGCTTGTGAAGTATCAGCGGATGCTTTATCTCAGTTACTTTACCCATCGTATTCTCCCTTGTAATCAATATTTTCCCTCTAGTCCGTTTATCTTGTCAACCCTCGTAGCATGCCTTCCACCCAGGAACTCAGCTGCAAGGAATGCATCGACGATATCAAGTGCAAGTCCAGAACCTATGACCCTTTCACCCATGCAGAGGATGTTGGCGTCATTGTGCTCCCTGGAAGCTGTTGCGCTGAATGTGTCGTGGCAGAGAGCCGCCCTGATTCCCGAAATCTTGTTGGCTGCTATGCCGATGCCGATGCCAGTTCCGCAAATCAGTATACCGAAATCAAATTCACCGTTTCTTACAGCAACACCTACTTTTTCCGATACATCAGGATAATCTACGGAATCCTGATTGAATGTCCCAAAATCCACTAATTCTATGTTCTTTGACCTTATGTGGTCTGCTACCTTGGCTTTGAGATTCACTCCGCCGTGGTCCGATCCTATTGCTATCTTCATTTCATTCCTCCCTGAATATTCTTATTCTTTCAAGCAATTCCCTAATTTCGCTGAATACGCGACGATATACGAATTCATCCATACCGTATGGATCCATTATGTCGCCCTTTGATCCTGCAAGCTCTTTGAGCGTCTTCACCTTGTCCATGCCAAAAAGCCCCGAAAGTTCCCTCTTATACGCTTCTGTCATTGCGATGACAATATCCGCCTCACTGATGTCCGAGAAAGTGACCTGCTCCGCAAACCTTCTTTCATCGAAGCCATACTCCCTTTGCAGAACCTTTAAGGCATTCGCTTCAATCCTGTCTCCGTGTCTTGTATGAAGTCCTCTTGATTCGGCATGGTGATTCTTGTACATCTCATTGAATATAACCTCTGCCATCGGACTTCTGCATGTATTTCCGGTACAAACGAATAGAACTTTCATCTGCTTACACCTCGATAATGTTGAATCCCGCAGCTTTTGAAAGCCGGTTCATGACAGCAGCACCCAGACCTTCTTCTTTAACCGCTTCAGAAAGAATTATATCACAGCTTAAGTCGTCGAAGGACCTCAGAGCCTCGAAAAGCAGCCTGGCATTCTCATGCGGCCTGTCTTCGCTGCCCATTCCTATGAAGATCGCGTTTCCGCCATCAAAAACATATTCTGCTGCCCTTTGGGATGGAGCAAGTATTCCTACCTTCTTTCCGTCCCTCATATAATTCTGCACCAGTGTACGGATTTTTTCAACAACTTTGTTCTTTTCACCCTTTATTATGATGATGGGAGCCTTTGGCGAATAATGCCTGTATTTCATCCCGGGGGCCTTGGGGCCTTCGCCGGAGGTTGCTCTGGTGAAGGATTCCATGTATTCGATGGAAGGATCCACTTCATTCAGCATCTCAAGGGTTATTCCGCCAGGCCTAAGGACCCTTGGCGGAACTGCAGTGTAATCCACAATAGTAGACTCTAGACCCACTGTACTCCTGCCACCCCCGATTATCATGTCTACCTTGCCATCAAGGTCCTCGACACATCTCTCATAGGTAGTAGGACTGGGTCTTCCCGATATGTTGGCGGAAGGGGCGGCAACAGGTCTTCCGAGCCTCCTTATGATTTCAAGGGCCAAAGGCTCGTCTGGCATCCTTATGCCTATGGTATCGAGTCCTGCACTTGTCCTTTCAGGAATGATATCTTTCTTCCTGAGTATCACAGTCAGCGGACCCGGCCAATACCTGTCCATGAGCTCCCGGGCCTTCTGAGGAATCTTATCAGCGTATTCCTCAAGGTTCCTGTCACAGACGTGGATAATAAGCGGATTGTCCTGAGGTCTCCCCTTTGCCCTGAATATGCCTTCCACCGCATCGGAATCAAGGGCGTCAGCCCCAAGTCCGTAGACAGTCTCTGTGGGGAATGCAACAGTCCCTCCCCGCCTCAGTATCTCAGCTGCAGCTTCAAGAAGCTGTTCCTTCACAGCAGGCTCAATATCTTCAGTTATCCTGACCTTGATAGTTTCCATAAGTATCTCCACAGACAGGGTTCAATCAGTTGTCCCTGTCCCCCATGGCCTTAAGCTTCTCAGCCTGGTCATAGTTTATCAGCGCGCTTATCATCTCTTCAATATCTCCGTTCATGAAGGTATCGAGCTTGTAAAGTGTAAGGTTTATCCTGTGGTCTGTGACCCTTCCCTGAGGATAGTTGTAAGTCCTTATCCTCTCGGACCTGTCTCCGGTTCCGACCTGGCTCTTCCTCTCGTCAGCTATGCCCTTGGCCCTTTCCTGCTCAGCCCTCTCGAAAAGTCTTGACCTGAGTATGCTTATAGCCTTGTCCTTGTTCTTGAGCTGGGATTTCTCATCCTGAACGGCAACAACCAATCCGGATGGCAGATGCGTAACCCTGACTGCCGAGTCTGTCGTATTGACCGACTGTCCACCATTTCCTGATGACCTGTAGACGTCAATCCTGAGGTCGTTGGGGTCAATCTGGACATCCACTTCATCAACCTCAGGCAAAACCGCAACTGTAGCAGTTGAGGTATGCACTCTTCCGCTCGATTCAGTGTCTGGAACCCTCTGCACCCTGTGCACTCCTGACTCGTACTTGAGCTGCGAATATGCTCCCTGGCCCTTTAGCAGGAACACCACTTCCTTGTATCCGCCGATGTCGGTCTCGTTGAGGCTCATTATCTCTACCTTCCATCTTTTGGACTCAGCATATTTTGAGTACATCCTGAAGAGGTTGTAGGAAAACAGCGCAGCTTCATCTCCGCCTGCTCCACCTCTTATCTCCACAAATACGTTCTTGTCATCATTCGGGTCCTTCGGAAGCAGCATTATCTGAAGGTCGCTCTCTATCTTCTGCATTCCTTCCCTGTTGCTCTTCATCTCTTCCTGGATCATCTCACGCATCTCCTG
>DIWI01000107.1 GCA_002428415.1 Clostridiaceae bacterium UBA6110 | reverse complement strand
TCTTCCTCGAAGCCCATGCTTGTCCATACGTCTGTGTATATGACATCCGCATTTACTGCAGCTTCCTTGGGATCCTGAGTTATGAACACTTTCCCGCCGCTTTCCTTTCCCATTTCCTTTATCTTCGCGATGATCTTCTCATCAGGAAGATATCCTATAGGGCATGCCATGTATACTTCCATTCCCATAGCGACTCCTGCTGCTGCAAGGCTGTGCGATACGTTGTTTCCGTCTCCCACGTAGCAGAGCTTGAGTCCCTTTACTGAGCCCTTCACTTCGATGACTGTAAGTATGTCAGCCAGAGCCTGGCATGGATGGTAAATGTCTGTGAGTCCGTTGATTATAGGAATCGAAGCATGCTTTGCAAGCTCCATGACATCAGCATTCGAGTTTGCCCTTATCATTATGCCGTCTAGGTACTCTGAAAGTGTCGCTGCTGTGTCCTTGACCCCTTCTCCCCTCGAAAGCTGCATCTCATTGGGATTGAGGTGAACTACGTGTCCGCCGAGCTGGAGCATTCCAACCTCAAACGAAACCCTAGTCCTTGTAGACTTCTTCTCGAACATCATCCCGAGTGACTTTCCCTTAAGCACCTGAGGACAATCTCCTGCTTTGGTCAATGCCTTGATCTCTATGGCATAATCCAGGAGGGCCTCTATTTCTTCAACACTATAGTCAAGGAGCGTTATCATGTCCCTGCCCTTCATGTTCTTTATTATCTCTTTGTTCAGTAATCCCATCATTTCTTTATCCTCCCTGGACTTTTTGGACCTTAAGGCAATCCGCCTTTGTCGTCTTTAGTTGCCAGCTTTCTTTCAGCTGATACTCTTATTATAGCGTGTATAATTATAAAGTCAACTGCATTATTATGTATTTTTTCTAATTATAAATTCGTCAACATTTTGTAATTTCAATTGACATATTGAACAATAACAACGTTTTCATGGTTTAAATCTCATATTCACCCTTGCATTTACTCGGATTATCTACTCATTTTTTATACATTTTCGTCATTGAAACCATTATCATGATTCATGATTTATACCAGTTACATGCAATTTTTCCCTGCTATAAATATGCTCATTTTGACATCTCCTCTTCATTGATTACACGATTTTTATATGATAATATGGATAAGGACATTGGAGTACAAATCTGCACGATGAGGGATGACATGAAGAGTATCACAGAAATATTCAGGGAAAAGAAGTTGAAGCTTACACCCCAGAGGATCGCGGTTTATGACCACCTGAGTCACACCACGTCGCATCCTACAGCTGAAGCAATCTATAGGTCGCTTCAGGAGAACTTCCCTATCATGAGTCTTGCCACAGTGTATAAATCACTGAATACGCTGTTGGAGGTCGAACTGATTACAGAGCTTGACCTTGGAGAAGGCAATTCCAGGTACGACGCGAATGTCTGTGACCATCCGCACATCCAGTGCACTGAGTGCGGCAAAGTCGAAGACATAATGGGACTCTCACTTTCCCCCCTCTGCAAGGAGCTCTCAAAGCACTCTGATTATACCCACACAGGAACCCGGGTATATTTTTACGGAGTCTGCAGAGAATGCGCAAAGGGCAAATCAAGAATCTGAACAAATGATGATAATTAAGGCGCAGCCATTTTGGCCGCGCCTCTTTTCGTTTCTATTCAAAATGATGAACAATCATTGAAGCCTGCTAGTCAGCCACGTGCGTTGCCTTCACCAGTAAGTCCCGTCTCCATAACCTTCTCCGGATCAACATGATTGCCCTCAACATATCTTGCAATGATGTTCCGGTAGCTTCCACAGTATATGAACTTCTGCAGCCTCTCATCGATTCGGGGCATTTCCGAAGGATGAAGCTCCCTGTCATCAACCACTATGCAGTCAAGGGTAAAGCCTTTCTCGAAGCTGCCTGTCTTTCCGAAGAACTCTCCGCCACCCCTTGTGGCAAGATAGAACGCCTCCGTCATTGTAACTGGCAATAGTGATTCATCTGACTCGGCATGCTTCAGCTTCGAGCATTTGATTGCTGATACCATGCACTGCCTTATGCTGAGGCTGTCGCCGCCTGATATGTCGCTTCCTATTCCCACCTTTATGCCCAGGTCCAGGAACCTCCTGAGAGGCATTATTCCGCTGGAGAGGTTTGAGTTCGAATCCGGGCAGTGCGCCGCGAAGAAGTTCCCAGACTTCATCATCCTCAATTCCTCTTCGCTGTTATATATGCAGTGTGCCATGATCGTAGGTGTCTGGCCGAAAAGCCCGAAGCCTTCGTAGATGCCTGCATAGCTTCTTGAATCTGGATAAAGTTCCTTGACCCATTCTATTTCCGAAAGGGTCTCATTGAGGTGTGACTGCACTGGAATCCCGAATTTTTGCACAAGCCTCCCAAGCCCTGAAAGCAGTTCATCCGAACATGTAGGTATGAACCTGGGGGTGAGTATCGGCCTGACACGGTCATTCCCTTCAAATCTTCGGATCAGCTCCTCTGTATCAGCGAGGGATTTACTCGTATCCTCGGTCATACCCTTCGCCGTGTTCCTGTCCATGTTCACCTTCCCTGCATATGCTCTGATACCTGAAGACTCCAGTATCTCCATCAGAAGCAATGTGCTCTCAAGAAACACGGTCCCGAACACCACAGCGTTCAGGGTTCCCTCCCTGACCATATCCCGTACAAACTGCCTGTATATCCTGTCTGCATAATCCATGTCGCCAAAACGCATTTCCTCGGGGAATGTCCTGGCCTCAAGCCAGCTCAGGAGCTCCATGTCAAGACCCAGACCCAGGTTTGCATACTGCGGTCCGTGAGTATGGAGATCTGTGAAGCCAGGCATGACAAGACATCCCTCGTGGTCGATTATCTCAATTCCTCCATAAGCCTCAGGTATTTCGCTGAACACGCCTATTATGTTCTTCCCATCAGCGACTATATAAGAATCAGGATAGATTTCGAGACTCTCTTTTGATGGTGCGTGGACTATATCTCCTCTTATCGCCTTGAATCCCATAAAACCGCCTCCCCTCCCTCAATTATATAACAAACCTGAGTCATTCAGATGAAAAGTTAAAAGTGTCAGGAGCAGGATATTTATTAAGACACCAAGCCTGATTCAGGAACACTGATTGGAATATATGATATTAATTATTGTTTTTATTATATTTTATGGAGTAGTATATAGGGTGGATGTAGCTATATTGATATTAATATAGCAAGTAATATTAGTCATGATCAATATCAGTATGGGGGTTGGAAAATGAAGAAAATCGCAGCCTTTTCATTCAACGTCGCCTGCATCATAAGCTTGCTGGTTGGAATATTGCATTTTTTCGCGCCGTATTCGTTTGGATGGTATTCATACATACCCGATGCGCCAGTTGAGATTTACCAGTCTGTAAACTACATTAACTTCTGCTTCTCCTTCCTTCTGGCTGGAATCAGCCTGCTGCTGATGCTTGTCCGGAGGCGGTTGTTTGAAGGTTCGAGCGAACTGATGATGTTCTACTGCTTCTTCGTTCTTGTGTGGATGTCACGGATAATCATCCAGCTTCTGTGGCCATGGCCTTCAGGCCTTCAGACTTGGCTGGTAACCGCCTTCACTGTTCAGTTCATGTTCACATTGGTTCCGATGCTTTATCTTTTCAGGCAAGGCAGAACAGAGGCTTATCATCCGGCTGCATGAGTTCCAGTCCATAATCTTATCCGTAACAAAAAAAAGGGAGCCGGCAGGCTCCCTCAGGTTAATGGAACGGATATTTAGTTTCAATGTCATTATGCCGTCCCATATGTGTCCTTATACAGTTTCCGGCAGTATCCCGGAAAAAATCTCATCTATAACCTTCTGGAGATTTTCCTTTGTAAGTGCTGAGTAGAACAGAATCTTTTCCTCAGAAAGACCAAGCGTCTCCCTTATAATGTTCTCGCTCTTCTTTATGTCGTTCCTCTTAAGCTTGTCCAGCTTCGTCGCAACTACAAGCACTTCTATGGAATAGTGCCTTAGGTATTCGATCATGAGAACATCATCCTCAGTGGGCTTGTGCCTTGCATCTACAAGGAGAACAACCTTCCTGAGGTCCGGCCTGTTCATCAGGTACTCCTCGATGATTTTCCCCCAGGCCTGCTTCTCTGATTTTGATATCTTCGCATAACCATAGCCTGGCAGGTCCACAAGGGAGCATATGTTGTCAATCATGAAGAAATTTACAAGCCTTGTCCTTCCAGGAGTGTTCGACACCTTTGCCAGCTTCTTTCTGTTTGTAAGGGAGTTTATGATGGTGGATTTGCCTACGTTGGACCTTCCTACGAAAGCCACCTCAGGAAATCCCCCCTCAGAGTACTGGTCCTTTTTGACTGCAGATGTCATGAACTCGGAATTTTTGATGGTAATCATTCTACTCCTCCAACAGAGACTTGCTTATGACTTCGCTGATCTCCTTCACAGGAATGAACTTCAGCTTTCCACGAACGCTTTCAGGTACCTTTTCAAGGTCTGGGACATTCTTCTCCGGTATTATCACCGTATCTATTCCAGCCCTGCTTGCAGCCAGCGACTTTTCCTTGAGTCCGCCTATAGGGAGAACCCTGCCGGTTAGAGTTATCTCTCCGGTCATCGCCACGTTGTGCCGGGACTTTCTGCCCGATAGCGCAGATACCATGGCTGTTGCCATTGTAACGCCCGCCGACGGACCGTCCTTGGGCACTGCGCCTTCAGGAACATGTATATGTATGTCTTTAGTCTTGTAGAAGTCGCCGTTTATCCCGAAATCGCCGGAATGGCTCCTGATGTATGAGTATGCGGCTTTTGCCGACTCCTTCATGACATCTCCAAGCTGACCGGTAAGCTCAAGCTTCCCGGTGCCCTCCATGACCATGACCTCTATCGGAAGTATGTCTCCGCCTGCAGGAGTCCATGCAAGGCCTGTAACCACGCCCAGCCTGTCCTCTTTTTCAGCGGTCTCATACCTGAATCTGGGATGGCCCAGGAATTTCTCAATCATCTGCGGGGTAAGCGTTATGCTTTTCTTCTTGTTCTCAAGGAGGTAGGATATCGACTTCCTGACAAGGCTTGAAAGCGACCTCTCCAGATTTCTTACTCCTGATTCGATGGTATATCCGTCAATGAGGAACTTTATTGCCTTGTCAGACATCTTGAAGCTTCCCGGTTCCATGGAATGCTCCTTGAGGACCTTGGGCATCAGGTGCCTTTTCGCAATATTAAGCTTTTCCTCGTATGTATAGCCCGAAACCTCAATTACCTCCATCCTGTCAAGGAGAGGTCTTGGTACGGTCTCAAGGGTATTTGCGGTTGTTATGAACATTACCTTTGACAGGTCCATCTCGAGCTCAAGATAGTGGTCCCTGAAGCTGAAGTTCTGCTCTGCATCAAGCACCTCAAGCAGTGCATCAGCCGGGTCTCCCCTGAAGTCGTTGGACATCTTGTCTATCTCGTCCAAAAGGAACAGAGGGTTCATGCTCTTTGCCTGCCTCATCCCATAGACTATCCTGCCCGGTATCGATCCGACATAAGTCCTTCTGTGGCCTCTTATTTCAGCCTCATCCCTGACTCCGCCAAGTGACATCCTGACATAGTTCCTGCCAAGCGCTCTCGCAACCGATTTTGCTATGGAAGTCTTTCCTGTTCCGGGAGGACCCACAAGGCATATTATCGGGCCTTTCAGAGACTTTGACATGGTCTTCACTGCAAGATACTCGACTATCCTGTCCTTGACGTCCTTCAGTCCGTAATGGTCTGCCTCAAGGATCTCCCTTGCCTTTATGATATCGGTGGAATCCTCAGTTTCAGTTCCCCACGGAAGGTCAAGTATCCAGTCAAGGTAGGTCCTTATGACTCCGCCTTCAGCAGAGTAGCTTCCGGAATTCCTCAGCCTCTCAACTTCGTAGAGCGCCTTTTCCCTTGCTTCCTTCGGAAGGTTCTTAGCTTCTATCTTTTCCTTGTAGCTGTTGATCTCCTTGGTGTCCTCGTCATAGTCGCCGAGCTCTTCCTGTATGGCCTTAAGCTGTTCACGGAGATAGTATTCCTTCTGGACCTTGTCGATGTTGGTCTTGATCTTCGAGCCTATCTTCTTCTCAATCTTCGCTATCTCAAGCTCCTTGTTGATTATCTCAAGAAGCTTCTCAAGCCTGTCTGTAATGTTCAGGGCTTCAAGCAGAGACTGCTTGTCCTCTGGCTTCAGGATAAGGTATGAGCTCACGGTATCCGCGAACCTTCCTGCTTCCTCTATGTCCTCGAGTGTCGTCAGAGCCTCCTGCGGCATCATTCCGGTGTGCCTGACATAGGTATCAAGGGTTTCCTTGACGCTCCTTATCAGTGCCTCCTCCTGGATGTCCTGGATACCTGTATCAGTTATCTCATCCTCCAGCACCTCTACGGTTGCGATATAGCTCGGCTCCGTCTGCTTGAGGTTTATGATGCGCGCCCTCGAGATACCTTCGACAAGAACCCTCACGGTGTTTCCGGGAAGCTTCAGGAGCTGCCTGATAACACAGAGCGTTCCTATCTGGTACATGTCCTCCAGGGCAGGGTCTTCAACCTTGCCATCCCTCTGGGGTACAAGGAATATCTCCTGATTCTTCAGCATCGCCTCGTCAAGGGATGCTATTGATTTTTCCCTGCCCACATCAAAATGCAGGACCATATAAGGGAATATTGTTATTCCTCTAAGGGGTATAAGGGGGAGGGTCCTCCTCTTCCTTTTCATTGATTTCCTCTCTCTCTCAAAATGGACAAACCTTGCGGCCTGTCCATTTCAATTGTATTATGCTGATTCTATGTTCTCCGCCTTCTTGTAGGTGATGATCGGCTGCTTGCTTGAAACCGTCTCATCAGTTACAAGCACCTTCTCGATCGTATCGTCCGAAGGTACGCTGAACATGATCTCTTTCATTATGTCCTCGATTATGGACCTTAAACCTCTCGCACCGGTATTTCTCTTGATTGCCTCCTCGGCTATCCTCAGCAGAGCTTCCCTGGTGAACTCGAGTTCAACGCCATCCATCTCGAACAGCTTCGTGTACTGCTTGACCAGAGCGTTCTTAGGTTCACTTAGTATCTCCACCAAAGCGTCCTTGTCAAGGCTGTTAAGTGTGACTACAATAGGAACCCTGCCTACGAACTCAGGTATGAGCCCGAATTTAAGAAGGTCGCCAGGAAGTATGTCCTTAAGTGTCTCACCCACGTTCCTCTGTGATTTCGATGCGATTTCGGCACCGAAGCCTATTGATGATTTCTGGGTTCTCTTCTCTATGATCTTCTCTATTCCGTCGAAGGCTCCTCCGACAATGAAGAGAATGTTTGTCGTATTGATCTGGATAAGCTCCTGATGAGGGTGCTTCCTTCCGCCCTGCGGTGGAACCGATGCAACAGTTCCCTCAAGGATCTTGAGAAGTGCCTGCTGAACTCCCTCGCCCGAGACGTCCCTGGTTATTGAAGGGTTCTCAGACTTCCTCGCAATCTTATCGATTTCATCGATATAGACTATTCCTCTCTCAGCCTTCTCCACGTCATAATCGGCGTTCTGGATGAGCTTAAGGAGTATGTTCTCCACATCTTCACCGACATATCCTGCCTCCGTAAGGGTAGTCGCATCCGCTATCGCGAACGGGACCTGCAGGAATTTGGCCAGAGTCTGAGCAAGAAGCGTCTTGCCTGAGCCTGTAGGACCAAGCAGCAGCACATTGGACTTCGAAAGCTCAATGTCACCGTTCTTGACCGGGAAGTTTATTCTCTTGTAGTGGTTGTACACTGCAACGGCCAGGGATTTCTTTGCATCGTCCTGTCCTATTACATACTGGTCAAGATGGCTCTTTATCTCCTGTGGTTTCGGAAGACTCGAAATATCTACCTGGTTCTTTTCTTCAAGCTCTTCCGCGATTATCTCGGAACAGAGCTCTATGCACTCGTCGCATATATAGACTCCAGGTCCTGCTATCAGCCTTCTGACCTGATCCTGGCTCTTTCCGCAGAATGAGCATTTCAAAGCGTTCTTGTCATCATATTTGGCCATATTATCACCTCTGCTGGTTGTAGGAGAGCCTACTCCTTAACCTTTTCGTGTTTCTCCATGATGCTGTCGATCAGGCCGTATTCCTTAGCCTGCTCAGCGCCCATGAAATTATCCCTCTCGACGTCGTTCTGGATCTTTTCCAGCGGCTGTCCCGTCTTTTCGGATAGTATCCTGTTCATCGTATCCTTTATCTGCAGTATCCTCTTCGCGTGTATCTCGATATCAGTAGCCTGTCCCTGGTATCCTCCAAGTGGCTGATGTATCATGACCTCGCTGTTAGGAAGAGCGAATCTCTTTCCCTTGGCACCTGATGCCAGAAGGAATGCTCCCATTGATGCCGCCATACCTATGCAGATTGTAGCAACATCAGGCTTAATGTAGTTCATTGTGTCGTAGATTGCCATTCCTGCAGTTATCGATCCACCCGGACTGTTGATATATAGGTAAATGTCCTTGTCAGGATCTTCACTTTCGAGGAATATCAGCTGTGCGACCACAAGGTTCGCGGTAACGTCGGATATTTCTCCCGACAGCATTATTATCCTGTCCTTGAGGAGCCTTGAGAAGATGTCATATGACCTCTCTCCTCTGTTGGTCTGCTCAACGACCATTGGTACTAGACTCATTGTAGACCTCCTGATTTAAAAAGATTTCTTTGTATATTATACCCTAAAAATCTTAACTGCAACTAAAATCCATTATAAACAATGTATTAACGCCTGCAAAACCTCAGTTCAAGGTCCCTGAAGTCAGAAATTGCCAGAGGAGCATACTCTTCTGGCAATTGGATCGAGCTTATTCTGCGTCTTTGGCTGCTAGAGTTTCAAGGAGCGCAAACGCCTTGTCTGTCTTTATCTCCATTTCAAGGTCAGGTCTGTTTGATCCAAGAAGGATCTCCATGAACTTCTCCTTGCTTTCTCCATACTGGCCAGCTATCTCTTCAGCCTTTGCAGTCACTTCTTCATCAGTGGCAAGAAGTCCTTCCTTCTCGATTATCTTCGAGAGTACAAGGTCATTCTTGACTATCTTCTGTGCATTTTCCTTGAACATGTCCCTTAGGCCGTTATCATTTGAGCCTGTCATCTCCATGTACATCTTCTTGTCAACGCCCTGGTATGCAAGCCTCTGCTCGAAGTCCTGGACAAGCCTGTCAACCTGTGTCTCGATCATTGACTCCGGAATGTCTATATCAGTCTTCTCTACTACAGCTGCAAGAAGGCTGTTCCTGTACTCGGACTCTTCCTTCTTCTTTCCAGCTTCCTTGAGCTTTGCCGCTATGCTTTCCTTGAGCTCTGCAAGTGTTTCAAACTCAGATACCTCTGAAGCGAACTCGTCGTCAACTGCAGGATACTCCTTAGCCTTGATATCAAGTACCTTTACCTCGAAATCGGCAGCCTTGCCGTTTAGGCTCTCAACTCCATAGCTTTCCGGGAAGGTTACAGTTACCACCTTCTCCTCTCCAGCCTTGAGTCCCTTGAGCTGCTCCTCGAAGTTGTCTATGAATGTGCCTGAACCGATCTCAAGCTCGAAGCTTTCGCCCTTTCCGCCCTCGAATTCAACTCCGTCGACCTTTCCAAGGAAATCTATCACTGCAGTGTCCTTGTCCTCGATCACACTGCCTTCAGCCTTCGATACAAGCCTTGCATTCTTTTCCCTGAGGTCTTCGATTTCCTTCTCGATCTGAGCTTCGTCAGCAGGATAGGATGGCTTTGCAACGCTAAGTCCCTTGTACTCCGCTACCTCGAACTCAGGATATACTTCAACAGTCGCCTTGTAGAGGAAATCCTTTCCCTCTTCAATCTGAGTTATGTCGATATCAGGATAGCCAACAGGGCTGATTTCTGTCTGTGCTACAGCCTGAGGATATGTCTCGTTCAGAAGCGCATTGCTTGCATCATCAAACAGGACCTCCACTCCGTAGAATCTCTTCACCATGTGAAATGGTGCTTTTCCGGGTCTGAATCCCTGAACCCTGAAATTTCCTGCATTCTTCT
>DIWI01000106.1 GCA_002428415.1 Clostridiaceae bacterium UBA6110 | reverse complement strand
ACAAGCAAAAATTTCTTCAATCCGATCCCCCTACTTCCTGGCCGCCCTCTTCCTCTCGAGGTGGTCCAGATATCTCTTTCTGATCCTGATATTAAGCGGTGTAACTTCCACCAGTTCATCATCTGATATGAATTCAAGGCAGGCTTCGAGAGACATTTCCCTTGTAGGTACCAGCTTCAGTGCTTCATCAGAACCTGAAGACCTTGTGTTTGACAGATGCTTCTTCTTGCATATATTTACCTCAATATCATCTGCTCTGGAACACTCTCCGCATACCATTCCTGAATATACGGGAACTCCGGCTCCGATAAAGAGATTTCCTCTCTCCTGCGCATTGAACAATCCGTATGTTATTGCTTCCCCAGATTCGAAGACTACAAGGCTGCCCCTGGATCTTCCAGGAATATCACCCTTATATCTATCGTAACTATGGAACACATGATTCATTATACCATTTCCTTTGGTATCAGTCATGAGTTCACTTCTAAAACCTATAAGTCCTCTTGAGGGTACCACGAATTCAAGTCTTGTGTAACCGTTTATCGCTGATGTCATGTTTACCATCTCGGCCTTTCTTGGCCCGAGCTTCTCCATGACAGGTCCCATGAACTCCTCAGGAACATCTATTGTAAGGTATTCCATAGGCTCTAAAGTCTTTCCGTCCTCTTCCTTCATGATTACCCTTGGCTTTGAGACCTGCATCTCGTAGCCTTCTCTTCTCATGGTCTCGATTAGTATGGAAAGATGAAGCTCTCCTCTTCCTGAAACCTCATAGGAATCAGGGCTAAGCTCCACTACCTTAAGTGAAACGTTAGTCTCAAGCTCCTTGAAGAGCCTGTCGCGAAGGTGCCTGGAAGTCACATAGGTTCCATCCTGACCTGCAAATGGCGAGTCATTGACCATGAAGTTCATGGACAGCGTCGGCTCGTCTATATGCGCGAACGGAAGAGCCTCCGGATCCTTAGCATCAGCAACAGTATCTCCGATGGATACATCACCAAGGCCTGAGATCGCTACTATGTCTCCAAGGTACGCCTCTTCGGTCTCAATCCTCTTAAGGCCGTCATAGAGATACATGCTGGATATGGTCGTCTTCCTTATGTCTCCGTTCTTGCTGATTATCGCTATCTGCTGGTTTCTCTTTGCCCTTCCCCTTATTATCTTGCCTATGGCAATCTTGCCCACGTATTCGCTTGAATCAAGCGTGGTAACAAGGAGCTGCAGTGAACCGTCCAGATCTCCTTCAGGCGGCTTCACGAATTCGATTATCTTCTCAAAGAGAGGTATCATGCTGATCATGTCATCATCAAGGTCAAGTGCAGCATAGCCTTCCCTTGCTGAAGCATAGATTATAGGGAAGTCGCACTGCTCGTCTGTTGCTCCAAGCTCCACGAACAGGTCGAAAACTTCGTCGATTACTTCAAGAGGCCTTGCATCCTTCCTGTCTATCTTGTTGACAACAACAAGAGGATTGAGTCCGAGCTCAAGTGCCTTTTTAAGGACGAACTTCGTCTGAGGCATTGCACCTTCGTATGCGTCAACAACAAGAAGCACTGAGTCAACCATCATCAGGACTCGCTCAACTTCTCCGCCGAAGTCTGCATGACCTGGCGTATCTACGATGTTTATCCTTGTGCCTTTATAGTGGACAGCAGTGTTCTTGGAAAGGATGGTTATTCCCCTCTCCTTTTCGATGTCGTTAGAGTCCATGACCCTTTCCTCGACCTTCTCGTTTATCCTGAATATGTTGGACTGCCTGAGCAGAGCATCAACCAGTGTAGTCTTGCCGTGGTCGACATGGGCGATAATTGCTACGTTTCTTACATCTTCTCTTTTATACATTTTTTCCTCCATTGTTTGGGTCATGTGGCTCATGGAAACGGTTAGATTTCTCATTGCATAAAAATTGGATACCAAAGGTATCCAATAATTGGATATATCAGATATCCAAACAGCTGTTATCTATCGGGGCCAAGCATGTTGACGCCGACTGCATCGGTTATTATCTTCATGATATCCTCGAAAAGTATCGAGAACCTCATCTCAGCCTGCAGATACTCATTGATGTCAGGATTCATCTGTATGATCGAAGCGAAATTCTGCATCTTCTCGTTCGTCTCATCAGTTACCTTGCCGGTTTCCACAGATTCCGAGTATGCAGCAATCTGGATCTTCCTGAAGTCTTCCAGCATCTTCTGCTTTTCAGGATTAGTCTCAATTTTCCTGGCAGCGTTCCTGTACGCCACCACATCATCATGGTCCTTAAGGACTGAGGCGAACTCATTCACCTTATCAAAAATATTCGTCATAATACCTCCCCTTAAATCTCCATAATGATTGGAAGGATCATTGGCCTCCTCTTGGTCTTCTCATACAGATAAGACTTGAGCGAATCCTTGATCATTGTTTTAAGAACATTCCAGTCGCTGATCCTCTTTTCCTCGCACTCATCAAGGACTTCCCTGACTACAAGCCTTGCGTTCTCCATGAGGACTTCAGCTTCCTTGACATATACGAAGCCTCTCGATATTATGTCAGGCCCTGAAACGACCATGCCGCTTTCCTTCTCCATGGTAACTACAACAGTAATTATCCCATCCTCGGACAACAGCTTCCTGTCCCTCAGTACTATCTTTCCTACATCTCCGACACCAAGTCCATCGATGAACACATGACCTGAAACCACTGTGCCGTTCTTTCTTATTCCGTCCCTCGATACCTCAATGACATCGCCGTTCTCAGGTATCACGATGCTGTTCCTGTCCTGTCCGAGATTGAACGCCAGGTCCGCATGCTCCCTAAGGTGCCTTGACTCGCCATGTACAGGTATGAAGTGTTTGGGTTTTACTAGTGTATGTATTAGCTTTATCTCTTCCTGGCATGCATGTCCTGAAACATGGACCTCTGCCAGCGATTCGTATATTACGTTAGCTCCAAGCTTGTAAAGCTGGTTTATTGTATTGAACACGGATTTCTCGTTTCCAGGTATTGGTGATGATGAGAATACCACTGTGTCCCCTGTCTTTATCTGGACCTTCCTGTGGAGTCCTGCAGCCATTCTCGACAGAGCCGCCATAGGTTCACCCTGGCTTCCTGTAGTTATGATCAGCACCTGGTTCTCAGGATACTTGTTGATCTGGTCCACTGTTATCATGGAGCTTTCATCCACGTGCAGGTAGCCAAGCTCACTTGCAACAGGGATTATGTTTTCCATTGACCTTCCTGAAACAGCTATTTTCCTTCCCTGGGCAATTCCCGCTTCCATTATCTGCTGAAGTCTGTGGATATTTGACGCAAAGGTTGCGACGATTATCCTGCCTTCAACTCCCATGAACAGCTTCCTGAAGCTTTCGCCTACAGTGCTCTCAGAGAGAGTGTAGCCTCTTCTTTCGACATTGGTGCTGTCCGCCATCAGCGCAAGAACACCCTTCCTGCCAAGCTCAGAGAACCTCTGCAGGTCTATGACCTCGCCGTCTACCGGTGTAAAGTCAACCTTGAAGTCTCCAGTATGGACTATGGCTCCAAGCGGTGTATGGATTGCGATAGCTGACGCATCAGCTATTGAATGGTTGACCTTTATGAACTCAACCGAAAGCCTCTGGAACTTTATTACATCAGTCGGCTTTACCGTTATAAGTTCAACCACGTCAAGAAGATTGTGCTCCTTGAGCTTTATCTTGAGTAGTCCCAGTGTCAGTTTAGTTGCATAAACTGGCACGTTGATCTGCTTAAGTATATATGGCAGGGCTCCGATATGGTCCTCGTGACCATGGGTTATGAAGAACCCCTTTACCTTGTCCTTGTTCTTTATCAGGTATGTGACGTCAGGTATTACCACGTCAATTCCGAACATCTCATCGTCCGGGAACTTGAGTCCGCAGTCTATGACCACTATCTCATCCTTATATTCTATTACTGTCATGTTCTTTCCGATTTCATCGATTCCGCCAAGAGGTATTATCTTGATCTTGTCTTTTTCTTTTCTCATTAAACTATTTTTTCCTCCTTGAGTTTTTCCTCTTTAGCGCACTCTTCACAAATACCGTAAAATTTCAGGCTGTGATCCTTGATTATGAAGTTGTATTTCTCTTCGATGACATGCTCTATCGGTTCAAGAAGGTCTCCCATGAATTCGGACACACGAGAACACCGGGTACATATTAGGTGATGATGAGTATGATTTTCCTCAATCCTCGTCATCTCGTACCTGGCGCTGCCGTCCTTTAAATCGAGCCTTGAAACAAGTCCCAGCTCGTTCATTAGAATAACCGTCCTGTATACCGTAGCCAGTCCAATCTC
>DIWI01000114.1 GCA_002428415.1 Clostridiaceae bacterium UBA6110 | reverse complement strand
CAGATTGAGAAAAACATGTGAAGATAAAACGTGAAAAATACGACATTATTTGTTTTGGTGGTTTTTCCGTGAAAAAGAAAGATTTTTGGTGTGAATTACAGGTTTTACTGACTATATGGCAAGTGATGGCTTAATCTGTTCTTAATTTTATATATATGCGAATGATTTGGAATACGATTACCTGATCGGAAATCCAGCAGAATTGAGAACTGGTTTGATTGAAAGGCGAGCTGAGAAGGGGGGCCAAAAAAATTCTGAAAAAGCGGCTTCCGGTTTGACTTAATTTTCTGATAATCATATAATGTTAGTAAGGTTAAAGGTTTACAGCCTATAATATATTTAAGGGGTGTGGTTGACATGATACAGGTTATTTATGGCAAGAGAGGCTCGGGGAAGAGCAAAAGAATGGTATCTCTTGCCAATGAACAGGTAAAGTCGGCAAAGGGGACAGTAGTCTACATTGACGATGACAACAGGGCGATCCACGAACTGGACAGGCACATCAGGTTCATTAACACCGAAGATTTCGAGCTCAAGGACTACAAGGCGATATACGGATTCCTTTCAGGGATAATTTCCACAAACTATGACGTAGAGACCATATTCGTAGACGGGCTCTTCAATACGCTGGACAAGAAGGACGAGACGACGGAGAAGGTATTCAACAAACTCCAGCAATTTTCTGAGAAGCATAATGTTAATCTTATGATTACAATGCATGACGAGGGTGAACTCGGCACAAGTGATTTGGAAAAGTTCAAGGTCATCTGATCCTTTTTGATAAAAAGCCCGAAGGGGCTTTTTTTTTGCCCTGAATGCCTGGATCGGCAGATTTTCATGATGTGCTTAAACAACTGGTGCTATTCACAAAATCAGGTTTTGCAGATATACTATTAAGGATAAAGATTGCTTAGGAGGAATGAAGATGAGCGTTTTCGAGGAGCTTCAGAGAAGAGGCTACATAAAACAGATGACTCATGAGGAAGAGATAAGGGACCTTTTGGAAAATGACAGGGTCACTTTCTATATAGGCTTCGACCCGACTGCAGACAGCCTTCACGTGGGGCATTTCATAGCCCTGATGTTCATGGCTCACATGCAGAGGGCGGGACACAGGCCCATAGCGCTTCTTGGAGGCGGTACCGCCATGATCGGAGACCCTTCGGGAAAGACCGACATGAGGTCCATGATGACTAAGGAAACCATAGCAGCGAATGCAGCGGCCATAAAGAAGCAGATGGAGAAGTTCATAGATTTCTCCGATGACAAGGCTATCCTTGCAAACAACTCAGACTGGCTGCTCAACCTTAATTATGTGGATTTCCTGAGGGATGTAGGTGTCCATTTTTCAGTCAACAACATGCTCAGGGCAGAAAGCATAAAGCTGAGGCTTGAGAAAGGTCTTTCCTTCCTTGAGTTCAACTACATGCTGATGCAGGGCTATGACTTCCTGTACCTGAACCAGAACTATGGCTGCACCATGCAGCTTGGTGGTGATGACCAGTGGTCCAACATGCTGGCTGGAGCTGACCTTATCAGAAGAAAGGAAAGAAAACCTGCATATGCAATGACCTGTGCGCTTCTAACCAACTCACAGGGCCAGAAGATGGGCAAGACAGTGAATGGAGCGCTTTGGCTCGATGCTGAAAAGACTTCGGTTTACGACTTCTACCAGTACTGGAGGAACGTTGACGACGCTGATGTGTTCAAGTGCCTGAGGCTGCTTACATTCGTGCCTGTCGAGGACATTGACAACATGGAAAGCGCAGAAGGAGTCAACATCAACGAGTTCAAGAAGGTCCTGGCTTATGAGATAACCAAGAACGTGCATGGAGCGGAGGAGGCTGAAAAGGCCAAGAGCGCTGCAGAAGCATTGTTTGAGAAGGGCGGAGACATGAGCAATGTCCCTACCATAGAAATTACCGCTGAAGACCTTGAAGGAACGCTCCTGGACATCCTCGTAAAGGGTGGGGTCTTCCCGTCCAAGGCAGAGGGAAGAAGAAACATAGCTCAGGGCGGAGTTACCATAAAGGACCAGAAGGTGGCGGATCCAATGCATAAGCTTGCCTTGAGCGATTTCGAGGAGGATTCCGTGCTTGTCAAGAAGGGCAAGAAGCACTTCTACAGGATCCTGTTGAACAGATAATGGCGCTATATGCAATCTCGGACCTTCACCTCTCCTTGTCAGGTGAGAAGCCAATGGATGTATTCTCTGATGTCTGGAAAGACCATCAGCAGAAGATTGAGGACAACTGGAGGGAGATTGTAAGGGATTCCGATACGGTACTTATGGCAGGGGACCTTTCATGGTCACTGAGGATGGATTCCGGAAAGCAGGACCTTGACTATCTGTCAGGCCTTCCCGGAAGGAAGATACTCATCAAGGGAAACCACGATTACTGGTGGAAGGGCATAACAAAGCTCAACAGCATGTATCCTGACATAGACTTCATACAGAATAACAGCTTCCTTTGGGATGGTTATGCTGTATGTGGTTCCAGAGGATGGATGATACCAGGAAGTTCAACCTTTGACGAGGAGAACGACAGGAAGATATTCGAAAGGGAGCTTATCAGGATGAGGCTTTCCCTGGAATCTGCGAAAAGGGTGGCGGAGAAGGGGATAATCGCAATGATACACTACCCTCCGACAAATGAAACATTTCAGGATTCAGCCTTCACAGACCTATTTGAGGAGTACAGCGTGGAGAAGGTGATCTACGGACATCTTCACGGAAACGCACTTAAGAGAGTGATGGAGGGGACCCGCAAGGGAGTTGAATATATCCTCACATCATGCGACCATATCGGCTTCAGGCCGGTGCTCATAAAGGAATAGGCATGTTACAGGACCTCTGTTTTGATCAGCAGGGGTCCTTTTTCTGTCTGAGTCCACTTGAATCATTTCACATTTCATATGAACTTTTCTGAAAAAAATTGCCGAGCTATGATATAATAGTTGTGGATTATACTCGTTTACTGAAAAAAATTTCTAATATCGACACGGAGGATGAAAATGTTTAACGAAAAAGACACGCTTTCAATCAATGCCGTCAGGGCACTGTCCATCGAAGCCGTTCAGAAGGCAAACTCAGGCCATCCGGGCCTTCCGCTTGGTGCTGCACCCTTTGCGTATGTACTTTGGACAAGGAGCATGAACCACAATCCTAAGAATCCTACCTGGTTCAATAGAGACAGGTTCGTTCTTTCAGCAGGACATGGTTCGGCACTGCTCTACAGCCTGCTCCATCTTTCAGGTTACGACCTTTCTCTTGAGGAAGTGAAGAACTTCAGACAGTGGGGATCGAAGACTCCAGGTCATCCTGAGTTCGGCCATACTGTCGGAGTAGAAGCAACTACAGGACCCCTTGGACAGGGAATCGCCATGGCTGTAGGAATGGCAATGGCTGAAAGCCATCTTGGAGCAAAGTATAACAGAGAAAACTTCAATGTGGTAAACCACCACACTTATGTACTCTGCGGAGACGGAGACCTTATGGAAGGGGTATCAGGCGAAGCCTCATCCCTTGCAGGTCACCTGAAGCTTGGAAAGCTGGTTATACTTTATGATTCGAATGACATCTCACTTGATGGAAGACTTAACAAGTCATTCTCCGAGAATATCAAAGGCAGATATGAGGCTTACGGCTGGCAGTATCTTAGAGTCGAAGATGCCAACGACCTTGAGGGTGTTGAGCATGCCATAGCTCTTGCCAAGGAAGAGACAGAGAAGCCTACAATCATAGAGATCAAGTCCGTAATAGGAATAGGTTCACCTGACGCAGGCACATCGAAGGTCCACGGATCACCGCTGGGAGCCGAGGGTGTCAGGAAGACCAAGGAATACTTCAACTACAACTACGGTGAGTTCGAGGTACCTCAGACAGCTTATGAAACATTCAAAAGCAATATAGAATCGGTAGGCGTGAAGGCCAATGAAGCCTGGAACGACCTGTTCACCCAGTACAGGGCAAACTATCCGAAGCTCGCGGAAGAGCTGACGGCCTCAATCGCAGGGAAGCTTCCGGAAAACTGGGAGAAAGAGTTCCCAATGTACGAATCCGGCAAGAAGGTAGCTACAAGGAATTCCTCAGGAGAGATAATAAACTATATCTCCAAGAAGGTTCCAAGCTTCTTCGGAGGTTCAGCTGACCTTGCAGGCTCAAACAAGACTAACGTCAAGGGAGTCGCGGACTTCTCTGCAGAGAGCTATGAAGGAAAGAACATCTGGTTCGGAGTAAGGGAATTCGCAATGGGAGCAGCTATGAACGGAATTGCTCTCCATGGTGGCCTTAAAGTATACGGAGGAACATTCTTCGTATTCGCTGACTATGTGAGACCGGCAATGAGATTATCGGCACTCATGGGACTTCCTGTTACCTATGTATTCACCCACGACTCAATAGCAGTTGGCGAAGACGGACCGACTCATGAGCCTGTAGAGCACCTTCCATCTCTCAGGGCAATGCCCGGACTGTCAGTCATAAGGCCTGCAGACGGAAACGAGTCCATAGCAGCATGGAAACTTGCACTTGAGTCAAAGAACCAACCGACAGTTCTTGTACTCACCAGGCAGGACCTGAAGACTCTTCCTTCGACAGCTGAAACTGCAATCGCAGGAGTTGAAAAGGGAGCATACATAGTATCCCCTGCAAAGAAGGAAACAGCCGATGCTCTGATACTTGCAACTGGCTCAGAGGTTCCTCTTGCATACGAGGCTCAGCAGGCGCTCCTTTCAGAAGGCATAGATGTATCCGTAGTATCGATGCCTTCATGGGACAGGTTTGAGAAGCAGTCAAAGGAATACAGGGATTCAGTCATAGACCCTAAGGTAAAGAAGAGGGTTGGAGTTGAGATGGCAAATCCTCTAGGATGGGAAAGATACATCGGTGACGAGGGAGTCATGATAGGAATCAGCACCTTCGGAGCATCAGCACCGGAGAGCATAGTCCTTGAAAAGTATGGCTTCTCAGTTGCAAATGTGGTTGAAAAGGTAAAATCCTTAGTTAAATAGCATAAATAGGTCCTGCATTAGCAGGATACCGGACCCCGCATGAGCGGGGTCCTTTTCAATTTCAAATGTATTTTTGAATGGGAGAAAACGTTTCCTTTATACTGCAGGAAATGAGGAATATAATGGGGATGGAACATGTATTTAATAAAGGTGGGATTTCGATGGGATATACCATGATAACCGGAGCGACAAGCGGGATAGGCTACGAGCTCATGAAGCTGTTCGCTAAGGATGGAAATGACCTGGTGCTGGTTGCAAGAAGCCGTGACAAGCTTGAAAGCATAAAGGGCTTCTACAGCAGGAAATATGGGATCGACATAGTACCGATTGTCAAAGACCTGTCCAGGAGAGGTGCAGCCGGGGAGGTTTTTGACGAAGTTTCAGGAATGGGGATCGAGATTGAGAATCTTGTTAACAATGCCGGAATAGGATGCTATGGACTGTTCCATGAGCTGGACCTCTCTGAAACGACTGATCTTCTGAATCTGAACATAATATCCCTAACAGAGCTCACAAGGCTTCTGCTTCCCAAAATGGTAAGGGTGAACCGCGGCATGGTCCTGAATATAGCATCAACAGCCGCATTCCAGCCGGGACCGCTCATGGCGGCATATTATGCATCAAAGGCATACGTGCTGAGTTTGTCAGAGGCGCTGTCCCATGAGCTTGAGGGTACTGGTGTTACTGTAACGGCTCTTTGTCCGGGGCCTACCACTACCGACTTCCAGAGGAAGGCTAAGGTNNAAGGCTACAGAGGTATGATGAAGGGGAAGAGCATTGTAGTTGCAGGTCCCTTCAACAAGGCGATTCCGGTTATCTCAAAGCTGGTCCCCAGGTTTGTCGTGATTCGTGCGGTTAAAAAGCTGAACACTTGATGGCGATTCTGCCGATATGTCAAAATATGGGGACGGTTATTGATTAATTTCGCGAGAAGAAGGGCGTAATTTGTGAAAAAATTACGCGTTAAATTGTTGACAAATATATTTTAAAAACGTAATATTAGAATGTACTAATTGAGGGAGAGGGGATATATGGACAACAACCTTGATCAGCTGGAAAGACCGGCCGAGATAATGCGGGTTCTCGGACACCCTGTGAGACTTTGCATCGCCAGAGGACTTATAAGGGAGAACGGGTGCAACGTGAGCTTCATGCAGGAATGTCTGGACATACCACAGTCGACCATATCTCAGCACATAAGAAGCCTTAAGGCAGCAGGGATCATAGCAGGCGAGAGAAAAGGCACGGAAATAACGTACAAGGTCGTAAGCGAGACGGCCAGGGATATAATAAGAATACTTGATCTGGAGGAGAAGAAATGAGTAAGAAGACAGTAATAGTAGGTGGAGTAGCAGGTGGAGCAACCGTAGCGGCAAGGCTCAGAAGGCTTGATGAGAACATGGAAATAGTGATGTTTGAGAAGGATGAGTTCATATCCTTTGCAAACTGCGGACTTCCATACCATATAGGTGAGGTCATAAAGGACAGGAGCAAGCTGCTGCTTCAGACACCTAAGGCAATGAAGGACAGGTTCGAGCTTGACGTAAGGGTATTCAGCGAGGTCGTGAAGGTTGATCCGGTTGCAAAGACTGTGACAGTCAACTCAAAGGACAGGGGAACCTACGAGGAGTCATATGACTACCTTGTGCTTTCACCAGGCGCATCACCGATGAAGCCTCCTATCAAGGGAATAGATTCAAAGAAGGTTTACTCACTAAGGAACATCCCTGACACAGATGCAATCAAGGCAGAGGTAGACAAGAATACAAAGGCTACTGCAATCGTAATAGGCGGAGGCTTCATAGGAATCGAGGCAGCTGAAAATATGGTTGAGAGAGGACTGAATGTCATCCTCGTCGAGGCTGTACCTCACATACTTGCACCATTTGATTCTGAGCTTTCCATGATCGCTGAGGCTGAGATGGAGTCAAGGGGAGTCGAGCTTCACCTTGGTGACGGAGTCAGCGAGTTCATTGAAGAAGGAAACAAGATATCTGTAAAGCTTGCTTCAGGAACAGTTCTCACCGGAGATTTCGTGGTTGCTGCAATCGGAGTAAAGCCTGAGACATCTTTCCTGAAGGATTCAGGCATAGTTTTAGGGCCAAGGGGACACATTGTAACAGATGACCACATGAGGACAAACTTCGAGAATGTCTATGCAGCTGGAGATGCCGCTGAGATAGTTGACTTCATGACAAAGGGAAGGACAGCCATTCCTCTCGCAGGACCAGCCAACAGGCAGGGAAGGATCATAGCTGACAACATAGCTGGAATTGACAGGACCTACCTGGGATCCATGGGAACCTCAATACTTAAGGTTTTCGATATGACTGCTGCGGCTACCGGAATGAACGAAAGGAATGCTAAGAGGGCCGGAATACCAGTAAGGGCCATATTCATACACCCTAACAGCCATGCTACCTACTATCCTGGAGCTACACAGCTCTCAGCGAAGCTTGTATTCACTGAGGACAGGAAAGTCCTTGGAGCACAGGCAGTAGGCTATGACGGAGTAGACAAGCTCATAGATGTAATAGCAACTGCAATCAAGTTCGGAGCAACAATTGACGACCTTGCAGAGCTTGAGCTTGCATATGCACCTCCGTTCCTCTCAGCGAAGTCACCTGCCAACATGATGGGATTTGTGGCTCAGAATACCCTTGAGGGACTTGCAGACAACAGGACAATTGATGAGTTCAATGCGGAATTTGATCCAGCAACCATGTTATTGCTTGACGTAAGAGATAAAATTGAAGTTGACAACGGCAGCATCGAAGGCATGGTCCACATCCCGCTTAACAGCCTCAGGGCAAGGATGTCGGAGCTTCCGAAGGACAAGCTCATATGGATATACTGCCAGGTCGGACTGAGAGGCTACATTGCCTCAAGGCTCCTGAACCAGCATGGATTCACTACAAAGAACCTCTCCGGAGGATATAAGCTCATAAACTTCGCAAAGTTCAAGCCTTCAAAGAAGGATGACAGTGACAGCGGAATCGGTGGAGGAAAGACCGGCCCTTTTGAGGGAGCCGGGATCGGCGCACCCGGCGTAACAACTGAGGAGCCAGACAGGATTTCAAAGACCGTTGAGCTTGATGCCACAGGACTTTGCTGCCCGGGACCTCTCATGAGGGTAAAGTCATCTGTAGACAGCATGGAGAAGGGTGACAGACTGGACATCACAGCTTCAGACATGGGCTTCTACGAGGATATCAAGGCATGGGCCAAGAGGACCGGAAACGAGCTGATTTCAGTGAAGAAGGACAAGGGACTCATCAAAGCCAGCATCAGGAAGGGACTTTATGATGATGAAAACGACGCTGAGATAGGCTGCTCAGGATCCTATGCGGCAATGCAGCCTGTCAAGGACAACAAGACCATGATCATATTCTCAGGAGACCTGGACAAGGCCATAGCAGCATTCATCATAGCCAATGGAGCAGCCTCCATGGGTAAGAAGGTAACCATGTTCTTCACCTTCTGGGGAATAAACATCCTCAGGAAGGAAAACAGCGGACCTGTAAAGAAGACGTTCATTGAGAACGCATTCGGAATGATGATGCCTAAGGGTTCCAAGAAGCTGGGCCTTTCGAAGATGCACATGGGCGGACTCGGACCGATGATGATCAGGAAGATAATGGAGGACAAGAACGTCCACTCCCTCGAGGACCTTATAAAGTCTGCCATAGACAGCGGAGTTGAAGTTGTCGCATGCCAGATGAGCATGGACCTTCTCGGACTTAAGGAAGAGGAACTCATCGATGGAATCAAGCTTGGAGGAGTAGGCTACATGCTCTCCGAATCCGAAGATTCCAACGCCACACTGTTCATATAACCATAATCAAGACCCTCTGGTTGCCGGGAGTATGACTCTCCGGATACCGGAGGGTCTTTTTTTCAATAGTATTAAAACAAGTGTGAAAGTTTGCTATAATTGACATAGCAAGAGTTGTCAGGAAGTAAGAGGTGATTATTATGTCCGGAACGGATTGGAAGACCTTTTTGATACCATACGACCAGGCAGTTGAAGAGCTTAAAGTAAAGCTCAGGTCAATAAGGACCGAATACAGGAGGCGTAACGAGTATTCCCCCATAGAATTCATGACGGGAAGGGTGAAAGAGATATCCTCCATGCTTGAGAAGGCAAATAAGTTCAATATCCCGCATGACAGGCTCAGATTCGAGCTTGAAGACATTGCAGGCATAAGGATAATGTGCCAGTTCGTAGATGACATAGAGACTGTGGTAAACATAATCAGAAAGCGCAGCGACATGCAGATAATGTACGAGAAGGACTACATCAGCAATGTAAAGCCGTCAGGCTACAGGAGCTATCATGTAATAATCAAGTATCCAGTCAACATGGCTGGAGGTGTCACAGAAATCATAGCTGAGATCCAGATAAGGACCCTCGCCATGAATTTCTGGGCAGTGACCGAGCATTCGCTCAACTACAAGTACAAGGCCCACATACCTGAGCACATACGTGGTAAGCTGAAGACAGCCGCAGAGTCTGCATATCAGCTTGACCAGGTAATGATGGACATCAAGGATGAGATAAAGGATGCCCAGAAGCTGTTCGAGGTGAAGTCTGCCATGATCTCTTCCATAATGAGCGATATCCTGTCACTTATGTCCATGGGCAGGTCTCCGGAGGCCGCAAGGTTCCAGGTGGCTCTAAACAGGCTCATTGAGTATGGAGGCGTGTCTGAACTCAATGACCTGACAGAGCAGGTCAAGAGGGAGCTGGAGAAGCACAGGCAATAGATGTGTCAGTGGATCCTGATTGAAATGACGGCAGTGATGCCGTTTTTTCACGGCATCACTTCAATTGCATCCAATTAATTGCTATAATGAGGGCGAAGCTTTTGAAAAAGCACTACAGATTAAGGAGCAGGTCATGAAAAACGAGCTGGATGATATAGAAAAAGTCAGGAAAAACGGTAATGAGATAAGGCATATACAGGATCCGGGCATCGATACCATGAGGGAGGCTGTGAGAAAGACGCCAGGCTCGATCAGGCACATAAAGGATGCGCCTGAGGAGATAAGGCTCCTTGCCGTAAAGGCAGGCTGGAACAGCCTTAAGCACATAAAAGACCCGTCGTATGAGGTCATGATGGCGGCAGTTGCGAACAAGGGCTGGGCAATACAGTATATCAGGAAGCCTGACCTGGCGCTTAAGCTTGCAGCTGTCAAGAGGGATTACGATGCCATACAGTACATTGCGGACCCTGAGTGCGAGGTGCAGGTTGCGGCTGTCAGGAACTACTGGAGCGCGCTGAAGTACATCAAGGAGCCCTGCCTGGAGGCAAGGAAGGAAGCCCTTAAGGCAAGCGAGCAGGCCATAACCTATATCAAAGGCTATGACGATGAGGAGCTAAGGGAATACCTGAGGCTCAACATCAGGATAGCAAAGTACCTTTATGACAGCCTGGACATGGATTTCCTTCTGGAAGTCCTAACAGGCGTGTTCTCAGGTGATGATGTCACTGAAAGGTATATCAGGGACTTCATGGAGCTGCAGGTGCTTGACATGAACAAGGTTGATTTCATAAACGAGCATGGGTCGAAGGCTGCAAAGATGAAGCTTATCGACTATGTGCTGTCGAGATAGGAGGCAAGGCCATGAACTACAAGGAGACACTTGAGGCTCTGGACCTTGCGGTCCTGTCAGGGGCTGTGCCCCTTATCATAGGGGAGAGCGGAATAGGAAAGACCTCTCTTATCAGGGAGTATGCCCAGGAAATGGGGCTATATCTCGTCAACATAGACGCAAACCTTCTAAAGGAAGGTGAGATTGGAGGGCTTCCTACTGTAGTGGGAGGAAGGACCAGGTACGCCACACATCATAAGCTGACTGAGATCGACGAGTACCTTGAAAAGAGCGAGGGCTCAGTACTTCTTTTCATAGATGAGATCAACAGGTGCGACCACTCTGTGCAGCAGGAGCTTATGAACCTGATTCTTAACAGGGAGATCAACGGCTACAGGCTTTCTGACAGGGTCGTTGTCGCAGCTGCCATGAATCCGTCTAACAGGATGGAGGATTTTTCCGAGACAGACTACCAGGTTGTCGATATGGACCCTGCCCAGGAAGACAGGTTCGTGTGGTTCAACATGGATAGTGATCCAAAGGAATGGATCAGATGGGGTATGGAGGACGGAGAGATCCACCCTCTGGTGATCCAGTTCATATCGCAGTTTAGGGAATACCTGAACTACAAGCCGCAGGACGAGTTCATCAGGTCCACCCCAAGAAGCTGGGAAAGGGTATCCCAGGCACTTAGGGTGGCAGAAAAGCGTGACATAGACCAGAAGACCCTATACAACGTGGTCAAGGGAAACGTCGGGATGAAGGTTGCACAGGATTTTATGGCGTTCATTGAGGATAATAGAAATCCGTTAGTCTCGCCTGATGACCTGTTCTCGATGGAAGTCCTCAGCCAGTTCGTAAAGGATGAAATCTCCCAGGCAAGCCATTCAAGGCTGTATATCCTTGCAAAGAACATGATCCTTTACATGAGGGAACACATGGAACCGATCTTTGCTGACAGGTACTCAGAGGTCCTGAACCTGATGCCAAAGGACCTGAGGATATCAGTCATGAAGGAGATAAGGGCTGACTACGGTGATGTATATCCGATTCTGCTTAATTCGGATACCTTCATAGAAGGCTTCTTCCAGTGCTATGGCAGATCTTAATTTCCACAAGGACTTAAGGGACAGGGATGCCATCTCGGCAAGGCGTAGGGAGCTTCTTTCCGATGCAGTGGCCTTTACGGAATCTGGAAGCCTGAGGAAGGGATTCAGCAGGGATTTCCTCAGGTATCTGGATGAGCTCTCCTTCAGGATGGTAACGAGCGGTGAGGACTACTATGCCCTTTTCCTTTCAAGGACAATAAGGGAGATTGATTTCACACTTACCTATCCGACAGCAAGCGTCATGAGGAAGGGCAGCGTCGTGTTCATGTTCAACCCGCTAAGCTTCCTGTTCCTTGAGGAGCTTGAGGCCAGGGCAATGATAAAGCATGAGATATACCATATCATACTCAAGCACCACTCACGTGAGAAGGTGCTCAAGAACAAGTACCAGAAGCTTGCAATAAGCCTTGGGATGGACATATCGGTGAACCAGTACATCACGAACCTTCCGCATTTTGCGGAAAGGATAAATTCTGTCAATGTGAGGTTCAACCTGAACCTGAAGACCAATGAGACGCTTGAGTTCTATGTTGAATCAATTCATGAAGCCATGATGAAGATGGACAGGAAGGCTCTGGACCTTAAGAAAGAGAACGGTATTGACATAGAAACCGCACATGACAGGTGGGCTGAGTCCGAAACTGAAGATGAAGACAGGTCGAGAGAAACCATAAAGGCAATACTCTCCCATGCAGGGGACAAGGGTGTGCCAGGCGAGATCCTGAAGATCCTTGAAACAGGTGGAAAGGGCAGGATCAACTGGCAGAGCAGCGTAAGGCGTGCCCTCCGGACTGTTCCCAAGGGCAGGAGGAAGACTGTTGCGAGGCTTGACAGGAGACAGCCTGACAGGCTGGACCTGAAGGGGGAACTAAGGGACTTCGCTCCGGACATAACTGTTGCTCTGGACATCTCAGGCAGTATAACTGACAAGGACATGAACGGTTTCCTTACGGAGATGCTGATGCTTACAAAGCAGCACGATGCGCCGATACGGGTCCTTGAATGCGACAATGAGGTCAGGAGAGACTACATGATAAGGAGCATCAAAGACATAAGGCCGCTCCTTGACAGGCGCGGAGGCACCAGATTTTCGCCGGTGTTCGAGTACATAAAGGAGAATAACCTGAGGTCAACATTCCTTGTATATTTCACCGACGGTGAAGGCGAGGACCAGCTTACAATCTCACCTGTGCACTTCAGGACACTGTGGGTTGTCCTTGGCAGTTCCATATCACTGAAGGACCCCAGAGGTGATGTGTTCATCCTCAAGGAGGACAGGGAAGAGGTAGACAGGACCTACGGACTCCAGGTAATGAGGACACTGTTGCATGAGTGGGCAAGATAGAATAGACTGATATTAAAAAGAGATTTCAGGAGGTAACCATGAGGATAGGAGCAATTGAAGCTGGCGGAACCAAGTTTGTCCTTGCTATCGGTGACGAGAAGGGCGAAATCGAAAGAAGACAGGAAGTGCCTACTGAAGAACCGGACAAGACCATGGCAAAGGTAAGGGAATTCTTCATTGGTGAGAACCTTGATGCCATGGGCGTTGGATCCTTTGGGCCTATAGACCTTGACAAGGATTCACCTTCATACGGATCCATAACCTCCACTCCAAAGGTGAAGTGGCAGAACTACAATCTGATTGATGAGCTGAAGACCTATATAGATGCACCAATGGGCTTTGATACAGATGTCAACGGCGCAACCCTGGGAGAAGCATTTTTCGGCTCCTGCAGAGGGCTTGACTCCTGCCTGTACATGACTATCGGAACAGGAATAGGCGCAGGTGCCATGGAATCCTGGAAGCTGATCCACGGCATGCTTCATCCTGAGATGGGTCACATTATACTTCGAAAGCATAAGGATGACGACTTCAAGGGAGTCTGCCCATTCCACGGCGACTGCTTCGAAGGCCTTGCAGCTGGTCCTGCACTTGAGGCAAGGACAGGCATGAAGGGGAGAGATATACCGGATGACCACAAGGTCTTCGATATTCTTGCTTACTATGTTGCACAGGCTCTCGTCAACTATATCCTAATCCTTTCACCTAAAAGGATAGTTGTAGGCGGAGGAGTCATGCACAGGGGACATGTCCTCGGAATGGTGAGACGCTATGTGCGTGAGCTTCTTGCGGGATACATAAGGACACCTGAGCTTGAAGACCTTGATACTTACATAGTGTATCCTGAGCTGGGTAACGATGCCGGAATCAAGGGTGCAATAGCCCTTGGACTTTCAGCAATAGAGGACGAGCAGAGGAAAAAGTAAGCTATAAGTAAATAAATCCATGGGATGCAGGGGATGAGTTTTTCAGCCTCTGCATCCCTTTTTGCTGTTGACAATATCCATGCAGTATCCTACTATTATGTTATACGATATATCGTGACGCATAATAACTTCGGAGGTGAAAAAATGCCATATCAGGGGGGCCCGATGACCGAGGCCATGTTCTACGTGCTTCTTGCGCTGATCAATCCATCACACGGGTACCATCTAATGGAGGCCATAGAGGAGGTATCAGGGGGAAGGGTCCTGATGGGTCCGGGAACATTGTACGGGGTTCTGGCGAGACTTGAAAAGGACAAGCTGATTTTCATGGTGAAGGAAGACAGCCGAAGAAAGACATACCAGCTTACAGATGACGGAAGGCTTGCGCTTCTTGCCGAGCAGGAGAGGATAGCCATGATGGTGAGGGACTTCAATGCGGTAACAGGAGGCCTGGAATGGGGACAACAATAAGAAAGTTAATGCCATCAGGCATGTACAGGACAGGAATCCTTGAGACCTGGTTCCACGACATGTCCCTGGAGGGGCTTCACGTTAATGAATTCGGATATTATTTCGCAGCCTTCGACAAAGGGGAGCCAAAGGATATCAGGTATTCAATGGATATCATGGCAAAAGATCCTGGAAAGGAAGAGCTTCAGATATATTCTGACTGCGGCTGGGATCATGTTTCCTACAGGAGGGATGTGCATCTTTTCAGGACTGACGGCAATTCAGGTGCAAGAGCTATCCATACTGACAAGCATGACAGGGAACTGTCGGTAAGAAGGCTTGAAAGGAAGATGAGGATAGGAATAGCAGTATCAACGGTCCTGCTTGCAGCATCCGTTGTCGCTATGGTGTATATGTTAATGTATGACAGGGACTTCCTTCTTTCTACATTGGAAAGAGGCTCAAGCAGCATCAGCGCGAACATTACCTTCTTTATCATACTTACGGTAAGGGCAGCTGAGGAATTTACAGGAATCAGGGAGCTTGGAAGGCATCTCAGAGGTGACGCTGAGCAAAGGACCGGATGGAGGCAGACCATGAGGATAAGGAAGGGTTATCTGGCTGCCATGTCACTGGTTGTCATACTTACCATATCTGCCACGGTGTATGAAATTGCAGACACAGGAGTTGCCACTATGGATGAATATCCTGCCTCACTGGATGTACTGAGGCTTCCTGACATAGAGACGAGAAAAGACCTGTATAGCAACAATGAGCAGGATTCATTCTTCTTAGAGCCGAAGTCGCTGCTCGCTGACAGCATGTACATCGTGTCAGAGGAGTTGTTTTCCAATGATGGCTATGAAACACACATCAGCCTGCATTTTTACGACCTCAGGTTTCCATCAATTACCGAAAAGGTAATTGATGGCTGGGAATACAGGATCAGTAAGGGCGTTCTTTCAAAGCCTGATGACCCTTACCTAGATTATCTTTCATTTGAGGAAAAGTGTGGCGGCTGCTATGTTTTCGCCTCAAAGGGTGACCTGGCCCTGGTTGCGATGTACACGGGCAATGAGGCTTCCTCATTGGTTGTCAGTTCAATCCGGGACTACCTGATGAGGATTGACGGTAACAGGAAATGAGAAAAATCAGGAAGGTATTTAAATGGATTATTAGAAAAATCTAAAGGATGAGATGAAAAATGCTCCATTCACTTTTGTGAATGGAGCATGAGTTTTTCTTATTAGCAGCCTGAGCAGGATGAGCATCCGCCTGCGCTGTCATCTACCTTGTTTGGCCTGAGGACCATGCCCTGTCCGAAGTTCTCTTCGCTTGACAGTATCTGGAATCCTTCGAATTCTTCGTAAAGGTTCTTCTCTACGATGAAGTTGATGTCATTAACTGTTGCAACCAGGTCTTCAGCTCCGGGTGCATCCACCATGAGTCCGAACCTTGGTCCGCTGCATGCGTAGCCTGCGAGGCTTATCCTGATGTTGTTGTCCGTAACGTTGTTTGACGCAAGGAATGATTTGAATTCGGTGTATGCGCCTTCACTGAGTGTGAGTACTTCCTTCTTTGTTGTTTCCATTGATTTTCCTCCTAAACTGCACATCCGGATGCGCATGTTGAGCACCCTGATGCTGTGTCTGTATTTCTTGGTCTCAGTGACATACCGCCGCCGTAATTCTCGTCGTCTGAAAGCACTTTAAAGCCATCATACTCTTCATAGAGTTCTTTTGCAACAATGAAGGTGATGTCCTCGTAAACCTGCACCACGTCATCCTTACCCTGTTCATCCATCATAAGTCCGAAGCTCGGTCCGCTGCATCCGTATCCTGCAAGGGCGATCCTGACGACTTTTGGCTCTATCTCATTGATCTCGAGCAGATCGAAGAATTCGCTGTATGCCTCCTCGCTCATCTCGATGATGCCGGTCTTTACCGTTTCCATCTATATGACAACTCCTTTTTTTATATCCTAGTAATTTAATCAACATTCTGGATATATTATATAACAGCTTCGCTGTGCTTTCAAATTATTTTTTCCTTAATGAAAATTTTTGTTTGGTCTATTTGGAATAGAAGAGATTAATGCAGTTACCAATGTGACGAAGAACAGCATAGCAGCAGCGTATATTGAAGGTAGGCATAAGTTCTGTACATATTGGATAATGCCGGCTTGGCAGGCAATGACAGTCAAACGAAGCCTCATATTTTATAAAGGATATCAATTTCAAACAGCATGCGTTGAAATGAGCGAAAAGATTAGAACTGATATAAATAGTGTAAAAGTATATAAATGAGAGATAAGCATATGTTGTATTGTGTTGACGAAGAAAAAAATCTATGTTAATATTTTCTCGATTGTATTTGCATACTTTCGAAAATATGATAAGGAGCAATAACTTATGGAAAACCAGAAAGAACTATATTTCCTGCATGCGGAATTCTGCAAGTTCATGGCAAATCCCAAGAGGATTGAAATCCTATTTCTATTAGGGGAAAAGGAAATGTGTGTGGATGAAATAGCTTCTGCAATGGGGGTCAAGGTTCCAAATATATCTCAGCATTTGGCAGTGATGCGTGAAAAGGGCGTGGTGGAAGCAAGGCGTGAGGGTACAAAAATGCACTATTCCATTTCAAATCCCAAAACACTCCAGGCCTGCATCATTATGAGGGAAGCCATGGTTGAACAAATGGCCAAGCAATTTGATATGGTCAGGTCAATAACATAAATAGGACAATTTAGGGGGATATCATGAAAGTTGGATTGATAAGATGTATGCAGACAGAGGATATGTGTCCGGCCACGACTTGCTTCAAGGTGATGGATACAAAAAAATTGGCTTTTAGAGATGTTGAAGAGGAAATTGAGGTGATTGGAGTAAATACCTGCGGAGGATGCCCTGGTAAGAAAGCTGTAACGAGAGCAGCTGAGATGGTAAAGCGAGGTGCGGACACGATAGTCCTTGCTTCATGCATTACAAGAGGAAATCCCATCGGATTTGCCTGTCCTCATGCAGAACAGATGAAAGCAGCCATAGAGAGGAAGGTTGGAGAATCAATTAAAATGATTGATTATACTCATTAGAGATCTGGTGTGTTTATATTTCGTGCAGCATGGCTCATATATCTGATACTACAGAAATGACCGAAGCTGCAGTCGCGGGGCATCAGATTATGACTTGGACGTTGATGACTGGGAATGTGATAGAGAGTACTAATAATAAATGTCGTAAAACAACAATATACAAGGAGGGGCAAAATGAAGATAGGTATCATCATTGAAACAAAGGAATTTGAAAAAGCATGGAATGCGATGAGATTCGCTGTGACTGCCAAGAAAACGGGACACGAGGTGAAAGTGTTCCTTATGGGCGAAGGTGTGGAAATTGAGAATCAGACCCATGAAAAATTTGATGCAGCAGTTCAGGTTAAGGCATTTCATGAATTGGATGGTGAAATTTTAGCCTGTGGGACTTGCTTGAAATCAAGAAATATGGGTGGTACTGAAGTGTGTCCAATCAATACAATGGTGGATTGTGTTGAAATGGTCGAGTGGGCTGATAAAACAGTGACGTTTTAGTGGGGATGAATATGAATAATAAGTTTAATCCGCTTTTTTTCCAGGCATCTCTGGCTGCTGGTGGAATATCCCTTATGCCGTTCAATTTTCTGCAGTTTGCAATACCACACGGTAAAGGGCTTATAAAGTTATCTGATATTGTATGGACAGGATTAAGCGGAACGCAGATGGTTCTGTATGCTGCTTTGATTTCGATAATGTTTGTATCAATAGCTGCTCATGTATTTCTTACATTTGTTTTTTTGAAAGGACTTATTGGATGGCTCTCAAATAAAGGGGCGGTTGCCGATTTAATGGGGGATCCTTACAAAAATATGACAATTTTTCCGATAATAGGTTCATTGGCAATGTCAGCGAATGTGCTGTGGGCACCTATAGGTTTCTTTGTTCCGCAAATTTCTTCGGGCTTACAGTCATTGATGCTTCCTTCACTTATTTTTTGGGGAGTACTATGGATCATGATGTTCGTGCTTGAGTTTAATGTTGCCAAGACCTGGCTTAAGAAGAAGATTGAAATAGATAAATTTAATTTTGTATGGTTGCTTGATGTGTTCGCATTTGGGCTGGTCAGTCTGGCAGGCTCAGGTGTAGCGGGTACCTCAGTTCATCCGCAAATCTCTGGGATTGCTGTCATCGGTACTTTAGTGACTGTAGCAGTCGGTATCCTTCTGCTTTCAGCCAAACTAATAAATCTTATGAAGCCTATTATCAAAAGAAAAGATCTGCCGGCAGTTCCAATTTTACCTGCATATTTTATACTGGTTCCGATTACCTGCCTTTTTGGAATAAGTATATTCAGACTCACATCGTATTTTCAGAAAGTATACTCATACGACCTAAGTAGTCTCCTATCAGTCATTGTGGTATTAGCGTATGTATTTTCGATGACCTGGCTGGTATTTACTGTATATTTGCTCGGGAACTATTTTAGGAACCTATTGATGAGAAGTGAGTATTCTGCACCTCAGTGGAGCATGGTTTGTGCGCTTGTAGGTTCTCAGGTATTAGGGGTCTATGCACATTCACTATACTTAAAAAGTCCGATCTTGTATGCAATCAATTTTGTAAGTATCATTCTGGCGGTTGCAATTTACATATTCATTTTTATGAAGTTTATGAAAGTATTGTCGCCAGTCAGTAATAGTGCGAGCTAGTTAAATCGACGCTGTTTCACAATAATGTCCGGAATTACTTCCATGGCATAGATGATGTCCTCACGATTCACAGTGCAATGTGGTAGAATATATATAAGAAACCCCCAAAAAAAAGATGAAGGCCGATTCGGGGAAAATCGGCCTCCACTGGTAAACACAATCGCATAAAAGGGGGAAATATGAAATACTTCTTAGGGTTCAAAGCATTTGCATGTGTAGTGTGTCTGGTATTATAATAGCATGGATTGGATGCAATTGAAAGTGATTATCAATTAAAATTTGCAAACATTTTGTGAACGCAGTGAGGAAAATATGGATAATAAGGGTGTGCATTTCGGAGCTAAGGAAGAGCTGATAAGGGTTATATTTTCGCCCATTAACCTCAATCTGCGCAAGGAAGTCGGGAAATCGCTGATTGAAGTGCATGAGGACGGGAATCTGTTCGTTTCTTTCATTACAGGGGAAGGGTCGATCAGGGTAAAGCTCAACGAGAAGAGGATGGTCATATATGAGTGGACAGTCGACATCTCTCTGGACCTCACAAGGTACATATTGAAGAGATTCTGCCTTTTCCTGAGGCGAAATGACATCGGGGTACTCAGGATACTAGATACGGCTGAGGTAAGGCCGCTTGTTACATATATAAGGACCGAGCTTAAGGATGTCATGTTTGAGTCCATGGGTGAAGTATGCTACCTGGAGCTGAGGGTCTTGAACTATCTGAAGAACGAATCAGGAAGCACATACGGTGAAGGAATATAGGCTGCTGTCAAGGCAAGGAATATTGAGAACGGACTAGGAAAAGCCCGTTCTTTCGTTTTTTCAGGATTATTTCGAACCTATAGGAAATAACGAATGTTGACCACTTTTTTTTTGTGCTGTATCATTGTATAGACCACAATATATAGATAGAATGAAAATAAATGACACAAGATGTAGTAAAGGGGCGGACATATGATCACGGAGGTCAGGAAAAGGGACGGCAGGATAATACCATACAATTCCGAAAAGATAACGCGCGCAATCTTTCTCGCAGCAAAGGATGTGGCGGACAGACTTAATGAGATTCCTGATTACGGGATGGCCGAGAGGATAACCGGTGATGTGGAGAAGCTTGTCCACAAGAAGTTCCACGGAAGTACTCCTACGGTTGAGGACATACAGGATTCCGTAGTAAAGGTGCTGATTGAAGGCGGGCATGCAAGGACCTCCGAGGCCTACATACTTTACAGGGCTGAAAGAAGCAGAATAAGGAATTCAAAGACAAGGCTCATGAAGAGCATAGAGGACGTCACATTCCTTGATGCAAAGGAATCGGACCTGAAAAGGGAGAATGCCAATATCAATGGAAACACTGCAATGGGGACCATGCTGCAGTATGGAAGCATAGTATCAAAGGAATTCTGCAGGGATTTCGTCATTTCCTCAGCCCATGCATCAGCGCATGACAAGGGTGAGATACATATACATGATATGGACTTCCTTAACATGGGTACACTGACATGCTGCCAGATAGACCTGGATGACCTGTTCAAGGGAGGTTTCTCCACAGGCCATGGCTTCCTCAGGGAGCCCCAGGACATAACCAGCTATGCGGCTCTTGCGGCAATAGCGATCCAGTCGAACCAGAACGACCAGCATGGAGGACAGTCGATACCCACCTTCGACTACAACCTGGCAAAGGGTGTTGCGAAGACCTTCAGGAAGCTGTATGCTGACAACCTTAGGAAAGCATTGTCTGTAATGGGTATAAAGGCTGAAAAAGAGGAGCTCCTGGAGCTTATAGATGGTAATGGGTCAGGAAGGATGAAGGACGGAGAGACTGAGAAATCTTCACTGATGAAGGCTATATCCGGAAGGTTCGGATTATCTGAAGCAGGTGCTGAAGGGGCTGTAGGCTTCGCATTCGAGGAAGCTCTCACAGAGACCGACAGGAAGACCTTCCAGTCGATGGAGGCCTTCATACATAACCTGAACACCATGCACTCAAGGGCAGGGGCCCAGGTTCCGTTTTCCAGCGTAAACTTCGGGACTGACACATCAGAAGAGGGAAGGCTGGTCACAAAGAACCTTCTCCTGGCTCAGGAAGCAGGGCTTGGAAACGGAGAGACTCCAATATTCCCCATACTGATATTCAAGGTCAAGGAAGGCATAAACCTCAATGAAGGCGACAGGAACTATGACCTGTTCCACCTTGCAATGAGGGTATCGTCAAAGAGGCTGTTCCCAAATTTCAGCTTCCTTGATGCTCCATATAACCTGAAGCATTACGTTGAAGGAAGGCCTGAGACTGAAGCGGCATATATGGGCTGCAGGACAAGGGTAATCGGAAACGTCAACGGTGAGGAGCAAGTTCTCGGACGAGGCAACCTCTCGTTCACTACCATCAACCTTCCAAGGATCGGCATTAAGCATGGAATTGCACTTAAGGAAAGGACAGAGATGGACCTTGAAGGCTTTTACAAGGAGCTTGATGAAAGACTGGAGCTAGTATGTGCACAGCTTCTCGAGAGGTTCGAGGTGCAGGCCATGAAGAGGGTTAAGAATTTCCCGTTCCTAATGGGTCAGGGTGTCTGGAAAAATGCCAGGGGACTTGACTGGAACGATGAGTTAAGGGAAGCCATAAAGAGCGGAACCTTAAGCATCGGCTTTATCGGGCTTGCAGAATGCCTTACTGCATTGACCGGAAAGCACCATGCAGAAGATGAGGACTCAAGGAAGCTCGGACTCGAGATAATCGGAAGGATAAGGAAGTACCTTGATGAAAGAAGCCAGAAGGAAAAGCTCAACTACACTCTGATAGCTACTCCGGCTGAAGGCCTCTCTGGAAGATTCACGAGAATCGACAGGAAGGAGTTCGGAGAGCTTAAAGGCGTAACCGACAAGGAATACTACACCAACTCATTCCATGTGCCCGTAGGCTACAAGACAAGCGCATACAGCAAGATAAGGCTGGAAGCTCCTTACCATGAGCTTACCAATGCGGGTCACATAACCTACATAGAGTTGAATGGAAATCCTTCATCAAACCTTGAAGCGTTTGAAAAGCTGATCAAGGCCATGAAGGAAGCAGGAGTTGGATACGGAAGCATAAACCATCCTCTGGACAGAGATCCCATATGTGGATTTTCAGGTGTCATCGAGGACACCTGCCCAAGCTGCGGAAGGCAGGAGGGTGAGGTTCCCTTCGAGAGGATAAGAAGGATAACCGGCTACCTTGTAGGAACACTTGACAGGTTCAATGATGCAAAGCAGGCAGAGGTTCGTGACAGAGTGAGGCACTCATAGCATGGAGATAAGGATAGCAGGAATCGAGCCCGAAAGCATAGTGGACGGACCTGGCCTGAGGTATGTAATATTCTCACAGGGGTGCAATCATAACTGCCCGGGATGCCATAATCCTGAAACCCACAGCTTTTTTGCCGGGACTGTGGACGATACCTCCCGCATTGTGGATGAAATCCTGGAAAATCCCTTGCTGTCCGGTGTAACCTTCTCCGGAGGAGACCCATTTTCTCAGCCTGAGCCATTTATCGATATAGCTGAAAGGCTAAAGGGAAAAGGTCTTGGAATCTGGTGCTATACAGGATACACCATCGAGGAGCTGCTGGAGAAGGGCAATGAAAGCCAAAAGAAGCTCCTATCCCATATAGACACCCTGGTTGACGGTAGATTCGTGCTCTCAAAGCGTACACTGTCAATTCCATTTGTAGGCTCCTCAAACCAGAGGGTGCTTGACCTTGCCAGGATGAACATCTTGAAGACTGACAATGATGAACTGGCCGGAAAGGCTGTATGACAAAAATGGCAGAGAAGCAGATTCTCTGCCATTTTTTGCTTATGATGGTTTTTCTGGAAAAGCAGCGGGAATAAATGTATCCTTGAATCAAGACATTGAATGTTGCAGTATCAAATAGATGCAGGAGCGTGAATTTGATGGGAGGCAGGATCAAAAGGGAACTTAAGACTCTGGAGACTATGGTCCATATGTACTGCCAGAGCGAGAGGCATGCAGATGGAGCGCTTTGTGATGAATGCGCTGAGCTTCTCCGTTATGCTGTCAGGCGGCTTGAAAGCTGCAGGTTCAAAGAGAAGAAGAAGATATGCGGGAAATGTACCGTGCACTGCTACAAGACTGAGTACAGGCAGAGGATAAGGCTTGTCATGCGGACTGTGGGACCAAAGATGTTGTACAGGCATCCTGTCATGCTCCTTGGACATGCAGTTGACATGCTGAGATATTGAATATGAAAGACATTGACAACATCAGCCAAATGAAGAAGCGCCCTGCGAAAATCCGCAGGGCGCTTCTAAGTATTTGAAAAAGAGAGTGTAGATAATTTTGTGTTTGAACCTCTGACTTAAGATTATAATAATCTTAAATCGGAGGTTTTAAACATGGCAAAAATCAAAAGGGACCCAAGGCTGATGGAACTTGCTAAACAGTTTCTTGAAATCTATGAGCCTACTTCTGCCGATGATGTCTACGATGGTTTAAAAGAAATGCTGGGTGGTACTATAGAATCAATGCTGGAAGCTGAGATGGATGACCACTTGGGGTACCCTAAAGGTGTCAATGCAGACCACCCTGAGAATATCCGGAACGGATTTAGCAAGAAGACTGTTAAGTCATCCGGAGGCCCTGTTGAGGTCAATATTCCACGTGACAGGAAGGGCGAATTTGACCCCAAGATTGTAGGAAAGTACAAAACAGATATATCAGATATCGAAGAGAAGATTATCTCGATGTACGCCAAGGGTATGACAACAAGAGACATAGAGGCTCATGTTCAAGACATATACGGATTCAGTATATCAGCAAGCCAGATATCTACGATTACAGACAAAATCATACCAATGATCAATGAGTGGCAATCTAGACCGTTAGAATCAATCTATCCTGTAGTTTTCCTGGATGCCATCCATTACCATGTGAGACAAGATGGAGTCATCGTCAAAAAAGCCGTATATAACATACTGGGTTACACAATGGATGGCACAAAGGACATTCTGGGCATGTGGATTGGAGAGAATGAATCCTCTAAATTCTGGCTATCTGTTTTGAATGAACTGAAGAGTCGGGGAGTCCAAGATATACTGATTGCTTGCATAGACGGTCTAACCGGCTTCAAGGAGGCGATTAATGCGGTATTTGGCAAGACTAAGATACAGCGCTGCATAATCCATCAAATTCGGTCGTCCACCCGATATGTGAGCTACAAGGACATTAAAGCGCTCATGGCTGATCTCAAGCTCGTCTATAAGGCTCCTACAGAGAAGGCGGCATCGGTCAACCTGGACAAATTTGAAGAGAAATGGAAAACCAAATATCCAGCATGTGTAAAGTCTTGGCGCCTCAACTGGCCTGAATTGTCAGCATTCTTTGAGTATCCAGCTGAACTTAGAACGCTGATTTATACTACAAATGCAATTGAGGGATACCACAGGCAGCTACGGAAAGTGACCAAGACAAAGACAGTTTTCCCGACGGATACTGCTGTAATCAAAATTCTATATCTTGCGACTATGGATGTCATGGCCAAATGGACTCAGCGTATTCGGAATTGGGATAAAATTGAAAGCCAGATAGAAATCCTATTTGAAAACAGGCTTAACCCACAAAAATAGACCATCAACGTAAGTTGACAGTCTATTTGGAATGCGCGTATTGTAAATCCATAGAATCGATTCTCGTGATGGTGCCTGAGGTTGTCTCAACTCTCCTGTCCTGTTCCTATTCTCACTCTTGTTAATATCTTAAGTCATGTATAAACACAAATTAAAATACACTACCTTGAAAAACCTTCTATTTTACAACTATGTTGACAAGGCTTCCCTTGACTACGATGACCTTCATAATAGACTTTCCTTCTGTAGCTGACTTTGTGAAGTCAGCTGCCAGGGACATTTCCTTGATAGTGTCATCATTTGCGTCTGAAGGGACCATGATCCTTCCTCTTATCTTTCCGTTTACCTGTATCGCGATCTCGACTTCATCCTTGATGAGAGCTGCTTCGTCCCATACAGGCCATGCTTCATCGAATATTGTGAAGTCCATACCAAGCATCTGCCAGAGCTCTTCAGAGAAGTGCGGGGCAAATGGTGCGATGATCCTTGCATAGTCCTTCAGCAAATCCATAAGGACCTCTTTGTTGACATCTCCGTCCTGGATATATTTGCCGATTGCGTTCATAAGTTCCATGGTCCTGGCAATCGTGGTATTGAACTGCATCTTTGAAGCATCCTCGGTGGCACCCTTTATTGCGTTCGCTCTCCAGTACTGAAGCTCCTTTTCTCTCTTACCGCTTTCAGTCCTCGTAGCCGAACCCATCAGTTCAAGTGCTGTCTGGAAGTTTCTCTCTATCCTGTCCACATATCTTGCTATGGACTTTATTCCGTCGTCTGACCATGCTCCGCCTTCAGAATATGCGAAGCCGAACATCAGATAAAGCCTGAACACATCAGAACCGTACTGCTCGATGTAGTGGTCAGGGGTTATGGTGTTGCCCTTAGACTTGGACATCTTCTGTCCGTCGGTTCCAAGTATGAGCCCCTGATGTGTGAGTGACTGGAAGGGCTCGTTGAAGTCAAGGTAACCCATGTCTCTAAGCGCCTTTGTTATGAACCTGGCGTATAGGAGATGCATTACAGCATGCTCAGGACCTCCGACATACTTGTCGACAGGCAGCATTTTGTTGATCATTTCCTTGTTGAACATCTCGTTACCGTTCTTGTTGTCGACATATCTCAGGTAATACCAGGATGAGCAGACGAAGGTATCGAGTGTGTCAGGATCCCTCTGTGCGGGGCCGCCACAGTGTGGGCAGGTTGTGTTCATGAACTTCTCGCTCTTGGCAAGCGGGCTCTTTCCATCCGGTGTAAACTCAACATCATAAGGAAGCTCTACCGGAAGGTCCTTCTCAGGAACCGGAACCACTCCGCATTTGTCGCAGTAAACCATCGGGATCGGGGTTCCCCAGTATCTCTGCCTTGAGACCAGCCAGTCCCTCAGCCTGTAGTTTACCTTCTTTTCCCCCATGCCGATCGATGCAAGGTAATCAGTGACCTTGTCCCTTGCCTCATCTCCAGCAAGTCCGCTGAAGCTGCCGGAATTGGTCATCTCTCCATCCTCGCAGAACGGAAGGCCCTCTCCGCCAAGTATTACTCTTTCAATTTCCAGGTTGTACTTGATTGCGAAGTCATAGTCCCTCTCATCATGGGCAGGAACCGCCATTACAGCACCGGTACCGTATGTGTTGAGGACATAGTCTCCAATCCATATCGGAATTGACCTGCCGTTTATAGGGTTTATAGCATAGGAGCCTGTGAATACTCCTGTCTTCTCCCTTGTCAGTGACTGCCTTTCAATGTCAGACTGGCTTCTTGCATTCTCAATGTAAGCTTCTACTTCTGCAAGCTGAGAAGGAGAAGTTATCTTCAATACCAGGTCGTTCTCCGGTGCAAGTGTCACATAGGTTGCTCCGAACAGGGTATCGACCCTGGTGGTGAAGACAGAAAAATCAAGGCCTGAATCCTTTACCTTGAACTTGACGGTTGAACCATAGGACCTTCCAATCCAGTGCCTCTGCATTGCCTTGGTCTTTTCCGGCCAGTCAAGGCCTTCAAGGTCTTCAAGGAGCTCATCCGCATACTTGGTGATCTTGAAGAACCACTGTGTCAGGTCCTTCTTTGTTACAAGGGTTCCGCACCTTTCGCATGCACCGTCCAGGACCTGCTCGTTGGCAAGCACTGTCATGCAGCTTGGGCACCAGTTTACAGGAGCGTTCTTCCTGTATGCAAGGTCGTTCTCGTAGAGCTTGAGGAACAGGAACTGATTCCATCTGTAGTAGTCAGGGAGGCATGTTATTACCTCGTTGTCCCAGCTGAACATTGCTCCCATTGACCTGAGCTGCTTCTCCATGGTCTCGATGTTCTTCAAGGTTGAGTCCATGGGGTGTATGCCTGTCTTTATTGCGAAGTTCTCAGCAGGCAGTCCGAATGCATCGAAGCCCATGGGCTGGAATACATTGTAGCCCTGCATCCTCTTCATTCTCGCCCATGAGTCGGTAGGTCCGTAATTGAACCAGTGTCCCGCATGCAGATTGCTGCCTGAAGGATAGGAGAACATCTCCAGCACATACAGCTTTTCGCCTTTCCCGTTGATGTCGAACTTGAACTTTCCTGATTCTTCCCAGGTCCTTTGCCACTTGATGTCGGTAGCCTTTCCATAGTTTGCCATGATATTCCTCCTAAAAATAAAAAAGTCCCGTCTCAGTCAAGAGACGGAACATGTCCGCGGTACCACTCTAGTTGGGCAAGTCTGCCCCTCTCATTAGGATGTAACGGTCCGACCCGCGGCCGTTTTCTTCGGCCGTGCTCCCGGGCGAGTTCACGCTTTCCCTTTGCCTCCTCGCACCATCCGGAGGTTCTCTTTAAAGGGTTATTTCGCTAATACTCCCGTTCAAAGCTTATCGTTAAAATTATAGTCCAAGCTTCGTCTACCGTCAACCTAAAACCCGAAATCGTCTCCCCTGACAAGCCCCATATCCCTCATGATTTCATACATTGTCCTGGAGGTTGCGTCATCCATAGTATAGCCAAGAAGTCTCACCGTTTCTTCAAGCTCTTCTTCAGAGGCGCTTTCAACCTCAAGGTAGGGGACGGGAAAGAATTCCTTCTCGTTGATGTCTATCTCGACCAAAGTATCCCTGTACCTGTAGCTCTCCCTGGACTTCCTTATGACATGTGAAAGTTCGAGACCCAAAGCTCTGAAGATCCCTTCGCCTTCCTCTCCTGAGGAGATTACAGCCTCGTGCTCGTCCATGACCTTGTATTTCTCCTGTGAAATCATCCTCTTGGTTGTCATGGTATGCAAAACGCTGCCGTCTCTTCGGTCCTTGACGGTCCGTATCCTTGCATAGCCCCTTTCCTTCAAAAGCCTTCCGTCAGGAAAGTCGAATATCATGTTTTCCTGGTCCTCATCTTTTACAAGCCGAGCCCCGGCATCCTTCATCCTTTTCCTTACATCCTCGATGTCGATATTAAGGATCTTGACTTCCATTTCCATATGATCCACCCCTCGTTTGTTACCCTGATTATACAATACATGGCGAAATTATGCAGGTTAGTTTGATAAGATTCTGCAATTCTGGCTATGAAAACAGCAAAGGGAGCAACGCATCCGGCAATTGCAACCCTTTACTTTTATGATGCAAAAGCGTTGAAACGCATACATTATCGA
>DIWI01000067.1 GCA_002428415.1 Clostridiaceae bacterium UBA6110 | reverse complement strand
ACAAATCACAACAGTACACAACGTATAATTTATATTGAGCGAAAAGAAAAGCGCTCATACTGACGCTTTTGATGATTCTAAATATTTGATGTGACAAACTCAGGGAGGGCGGTAATAGTGGATGATGGTTCAGATGAATACATTGGAAGGATCGTAAAGAGTTTCAGATATGACTTGAAACGCCCTTTGGAACCATTAATTTATTCAGCACTTCTCATTTTTGTAATCTGTATTATGGTTTTCTACTATGTTAACAGTTTCTGAACTCGCTATACATTCTAAATCCATTGATTTAGAATGTATGTAGGGGACCTGCATGGCAGGTCAATCAACATAAAGGGGCTGAAAAAATGGCAAATGTAGTGTTTTACAGATGTGAAGTATGCGGAAACATGGTGGCTCTGATAAAGAATGGCGGAGGTACCCTTGTGTGCTGTGGACAGGACATGAAGAAGCTTGAAGCAAATACAACAGATGCTGCTACAGAAAAGCATGTTCCAGTAGTAGTGAAGGAAGATGGCAAGATCAAGGTCACTGTCGGATCCACGATCCATCCTATGGTCGATGCCCACTATATCGAATGGATTGCTTTGGATACAGGCGATAGACTGCAGATTACTTATCTGAAACCAGGAATGGAGCCAAAGGCTGAATTCGGGGATGCTGCTGCAGGTACTGTATATGAGTACTGTAATCTGCATGGACTCTGGAAGGCTGAAATCTAATACTATCAAGATCCTGATTATGTCAGGGTCTTTTTTTTATTGGTGAAGCAAAGCAAGGTTAAGTCGTTTATTTAGTTATGATTGTAAAGAAGGTTAATAATTTATTAAGAAAATATCAACTGGTAATTCTTATGATGGTTGATGCATATAGTAAGTTGCTCTTAAAATAATGGAACTACAAATTTGAAGGCTATGCCATATCAGGTTAAAATAGCCAAAAAGCATTGAGATGCACAGTGAATTAAAACTTAATATGCATGGAGAAGGATTCAGGGAACTAGCTTAATAAAATAAGTCAAAATGTTTTATGGAAACGATTGACAACAGGGTTTATGAACTGTAGAATAAGTTCATCGAGTTAATAGTTAAACAGCTTAATAATCGATCTAGGACACAATTAAGCTGAACCACAAGATGAATGTGTGGAAATGAAAGAAAGGAAGTGCTGGTTAAGTTGAAGTATGATTTTGATGAGGTGATTGACAGGTCGGATACCAATTCATCCAAGTGGGATGCTGAGGTGCTTGAGACGATGTTCGGTGTTTCCGACGTCCTTCCCTTCTGGGTAGCTGACATGGACTTCAGGACTGCAAAGCCAATAGTTGATGCGGTTGTTAAGAGAGCTGAGCATGGGATCTACGGATACAGCAAAAGGACCGACACTTATTTCGATGCGATAATCGGATGGACCAAGAGAAGATTCGGCTGGGATATCAAGAAAGAGTGGATAGAGTATACCCCGGGAGTAGTGCCTGCAATAAACTACATCATACAGGCACTTTGCACACCTGGTGACAAGGTAATGATCCAGCAGCCGGTATACTATCCGTTCAGGAGGGCAATCGAGAACAACGGATGCCATGTTGTAGACAACATGCTGAGGTTTAACGGGGAGTATTACGAGATCGACTTCGAGGATTTCGAGGAGAAGGCAAAGGACCCCAAGGTCAAGCTATTCATTCTCTGCAGTCCGCACAACCCTGTATCTAGGGTATGGACAAGGGATGAGCTAGAAAGGATTGGAAGAATATGTGCAGATAACGGAGTCCTTGTAGTGGCAGACGAGATACACAATGACCTTGTATACTCTGGATACCAGCATATCATGTTCGGGTCGCTGGGAGAGGAGTTTGCACTGAATTCCATAACCTGTACAGCACCAAGTAAAACCTTCAATCTTGCCGGAATGCAGTCTTCGAACATAATAATCGCCGATCCCAAGGTTATGGAGAAATACAGGAGAGTGCTCGAGAGAAACAGCATAGGAGGACAGAATCCTTTAAGCATAGTATCTCTTGAAGCAGCCTATAATGAAGGCGAGGAATGGCTTGAAGAGCTTCTCATATATCTTGAGGGGAATATAGAGTTAATACACAGCTATCTTGGAGAACATCTCCCAAAGGCAAAGATGATTGCTCCGCAGGCAACGTATCTCGGATGGATAGACCTGAGGAAATACGAGAAGGATGGTGACAAGCTCCAGCATGTCATAAGCCATGATGGAAAAGTAGCGCTTGATGGAGGAACCTGGTTCGGCGCAGGTGGCGAAGGCTTCGTTAGAATTAACTTCGCATGTCCAAGGAAGCTTCTTGAACAAGGTCTTTCTAGGCTGTGCAGGGTGGTAACAGAACTTGAAATGAAAAATGCATACTCAGACCGTCTTAAGGATGGAATTGAGCAATAGATGAGACAGATTGAATTGGAAGGAGCTTGATAGCTGATTCGGTACACTAACCTTGACATGCTGCAACAGATCGATGCCGCCGTAATGCATACTCGACAAAAATCAAAATTTCAGGAGGAAAACAATGCAAAGCACTAAAGTTAGCGCAGTACAAGAGAAAAAGAAATTTTCATTCAAGATGCCCCACCTTCTTTGGATAATGCTCGGACTTATTCTTATAATGAGCCTTCTTACCTATGTAATTCCTGCCGGTGCATTCGCAAAGGATGACAAAGGTACGCTTATCGGAACCGCATTCAGCTACATAGGACACCAGACACCTGTCACTCCCTGGAGAGCTGCGATGCTCATGCTCGAAGGACTTACAGGTTCAGGACTCATCATATTCGTTGTCATGGTTTCCGGAGCAAGTATTGGTGTAATCCTTGATACAGGCGCCGTTGATGATTTCCTCAACTGGGCGGTATTCAAGCTCAGCACAAAGGGAACTAACATACTCATACCTATGATGTTCGTGCTCATGACCTACCTCGGGGCATTCGGTGGAAGCGACGCGCTCATAGCTGTTGTGCCGATTGGTGTGGTATTCGCAAAGAAGCTGAAGCTTGACCCGATTGTAGCGATTGGCGTAACAACATTTGCAACACTCATTGGATTCGGAACAGGACCAACCAAGCAGATGATCACTCAGGCCATGATGGGAGTTCCGGTTTACTCAGGCTTCGGTGTCAGGTTCATATCGATGAACTTCTTCATGCTTGTCGGACTCTTCATGCTCATGAGATATGTTAGCAAGATCAGGAAGGACGCAGCAAAGTCTGCACTCGGAAGCTCAGACTGGCAGAAAGACCTTGTTGTTGACGGAAGCGTCGAGATCAAGGAAGGAAAGCTTACCTGGCAGACACTGCTCATAATGCTCATATTCTTCGGACAGTACATAGTAATCGTTTGGTTCTCATTCATTAACGCTGCTGATGCTTACAAGTTCATGATCGCTATTTACATAATTGCGGCTATACTCTGCGGAGTAATAAGTGGAATGTCAGGAGATGAACTTGGAAACTCGTTTGCCAAGGGACTTGCAACAATGGCATTCGTAGGCTTCGTAATAGGAATGGCAAGGGTAGTATCCCTTGTAATGACTGAAGGCCAGATAATACACACAATAGTCTACACTTTGACCAGGCCTCTTATGAACCTGAACAAGGGACTCTCAGCCATAGGAATGACTGCTGTAATCTCAGTAATCAACGTACTGATACCTTCAGCTACAAGTAAGGCTGCGATCCTTGTACCAATCATACAGCCGGTTGCACAGGCGCTGAACCTTACACCTCAGATAGCTGTACAGGCCTTCCAATACGGTGACGGTTTCACAAATCTCGTATCCCCTGCACTTGGCTGGACAATAGGCTCCTGCGCAATGGCGAAGGTTCCTTTCGACAAGTGGTTCAAGTGGGTATTCCCAAAGGTTGTAATCCTCTCGGTCATGTCATATATATGGATATATGTACTTAACCAGATGGGTTGGACTGGAATGTAGGAAATCCATAAAAAATAGGATTTATCAGAATATAGTAAATGGGTACAAGCCGGTAGTCTTTATGCCGGCTTGTACAGACAATTTGAATGCTTAACGAACTGATGAACAGGAAATGAAAGGAAGTAAGTGATGATTAACGAGATTCTTAAGAAACGTGCAGACGAGCTTGAAAGCTATGTTATCGAGCTCAGAAGGGAGTTCCATAGACATCCTGAAGTAGCATCGAAGGAAGAATGGACAAGCGCCAGGCTAAAGGAAGAGATTGAGAAGTGCGGGCTTACATATGAGATGGTTTCAACAACAGGTATGATCGCTACTCTTGATACAGGAAGGGAAGGCGTCCATCTTGCATTAAGGGCTGATATCGATGCCCTGCCGGTTCCGGAGAATGCAAATAACCTCAAGGGCTGCAAGGTTTCAGTATCTGAGATAGAAGGCTTCAGCCATGCATGCGGACATGATGCTCATATGGCTATGATGATAGGTGCCATGAAGATGCTTACAGAGATGAAGGAGGAGCTTAATGGTGTCGTGCATTTCTGCTTCGAAGAGGGCGAGGAGTCAGGAACAGGTAAACTAGGAATGCTTGAAGCCCTTTCACGAAGAAGGGTCGATACAGTCTGGGCTATCCATGTATATTCAGCGCTTCAGGCTGGCAAGATCAGCGTTGATGCAGGTCCGAGAATGGCCGGAGCTGCAGGTGTCGATGTAACTGTAAAGGGAAAGGGCGGACACGGTTCAAGACCTGACCTATCGATCAGTCCGATATTCGCTGCTTCATGCATACTGAACAACCTTTCATCAGCCTGGGTCAACCAGATAGATGCCAATGAGACAGTAACCCTGGGTATTGCAAATATCCATTCAGGAACAGATGTAAGCAATGTAATCCCTGAAACCGCTAGGTTCAGGGGAAGCCTAAGGTTCTTCAATATGAAGGAAGGTGCAAAGGCTGTTGATATTGTCAAGGAGATCTCCGAGTCTACTGCCAGGATGCACCATTGCACAGTCGAGTTCTCTGACTTGATGAAGATCCTGGTAGGACCTGTAATCAATGATGCGCACTACTCGGAGCTTGCAGCGGCAGCACTGAACGACATACTTCCTGAAGGAACAGTATCCAGCTGCCCGAAATGGTATGCCTCAGAATCCTATAGCATGTACCTTGAGAGATATCCTGGTGTGTTCGCTTTCTTGGGCATAAGAAACGAGGAGCTTGGATCTGGTGCAGAGCACCATAACGAGAAGTTCGATGTGGATGACAGCGTGCTGAAGCTTGGTGTCCTATCCACAGCAAAATATGCTGTGTCACTTCTAATGAAGTAACAAACGGTAACACTAAGTACAACTTAAGATGAGCCTGCATCCGGAGCTTTGCGATACTCCTTAGATCGTAGAATCCGGAAGCCGGCTCAATATTTCTTTATGGTGGAAGCCGGGGAGGGTTTGATGGAAGCTCAGGCTATAAGCGACAAGGCAATAAAGAAAAAGATACTCTCAATGGTCATCCCAATAACCGCTGAAAACATACTTCAGATGACTGCCGGGCTGGTCTCAATGGCCATGGTAGGAAGGATCAGCGCTGTGGCAGTCGGAGCCATAGGTCTCAGTAATGTCATAATGAGGCTTATCTGGGCTGTCTTCAAGGGCATATCCATAGGAACGACTATACTCGTTGCTCAGAGCTATGGAGCAGGGAATGTGAAGAAGCTTGCCAGAGTATCTGTGCAGGGGATACTTCTGTCTATTGCATTTGCGTCTCTGTTTCTGGTACTTCTGCTTGTATCCTCAGAGCAGGTACTTGAGATATTCGGCGCAGGACCGGAGCTTATAACTAATGCGACGCTATATACAAGGATACTTTCCTTCAGCCTTCCTGCTACAGCTGCGATTTTAATTGTATCTGGAATATTCCAGGGCATGGGGGATGCGAAGACTCCAATGCTGATTGTTGGTGTTCTGAATATCACAAATATCATCCTGAGCTATGTGCTTATATTTGGGGTCGTTGGTATACCTGCAATGGGTATACAGGGAGCTGCAATTGCATATACCATTTCCTATGTTATTGCAGCAATAATGGCCTTCAGGTTCCTTCTGAGCAAAAGCAAAGGACTGAGAGGAAGGATTGGACTTGGAGTAAGGATCAACATTCCAGAGGCTTTTAGCATAATGCGATATGGATTCCCGAGCAGCTTTGAAACCATATTCTGGGTCGGGTCCTCAATCTTTGTCACAAGGGCTGTCCTCACATACGGTGAGAATGCCTATGCCGCATATCAGCTTGGTATGCAGGCTGAGGCTGTGTCATTCATGCCTGCCATGGGGCTCGCAGTATGCGCCACAGCATTCATTGGGCAGTCTGTAGGCTCAAAGGACATGGAGCTTGGTAGGAAGTACTACAAGCATTTAGTGAAGTATACACTGATGTTTTCGACGATAGCCGGGCTTATCATGGCCCTGTTTCCTGGAATCATAATGGGAGCCCTTACAAATTCCAGAGAGCTGATAGGTATAGGCAGTGCATACCTCATTGTAATGGGCATTAGCCAGATACCACAGAACATGACCGGTTTGTATAATGGCACTCTCAAGGGTGCAGGATATGTCAACATGCCTCTTGTGATAATCACAGTAGGGATCTGGCTGGTAAGGATACCGGGTGTACTAGCGGCAACCTTCCTTTTCAAGGCAGACCTCATATGGATATGGGCAATAATGGGGATGGACCTCTTTGTAAGATATATCCTGGCATACGCAAATTTCAGGCAAAAGAACATCTTCAAAAATGGGGATAACTTCCAGAATCAGATTTTTGAGGATATAAGTCAGGTAAAATAGATAATCTAACATATAAACAAAGGAGCAAACAAATGAAATATGATTTTACTACAGTACTTAACAGAAGGAACACAGGATCAGCAAAATACGAGCAGATGCTCGGATGGAACCCTGATGTTTCTGAGAACACCATTCCTTTCTCGGTTGCAGACATGGAGCTAAATAATGCTCCTGAAATAGTCGAAGGGTTGAAGCAGTACATTAGCGACACTATACTTGGTTATACAGTTCCAACCAAGGAGTATAACTCTGCTGTATGCGGCTGGATGGAGAAGAGACATGGCTGGAAGATCGAGCCTGAGTGGATAATCGGTTCTGCTGGCGTAGTCGGAGCATTCTTCTCAGCAAT
>DIWI01000017.1 GCA_002428415.1 Clostridiaceae bacterium UBA6110 | reverse complement strand
TTTACATGAACCATATCCATCTCATTACCCTCCTATACCTTCATAACGGCTTTGACAGGTTTGACCGGGCAAGCCGTGTAGCAGGATCCGCACTTGATGCACTTCTCCTGGTCTATTACATGCTTTTCCCTGACCTTGCCGGAGATACAGCTTACCGGACAAGCCCTTGCGCACTTTGTGCAGCCAATGCAGAGCTCTGAAATCTCGTATCTTACGAGATCCTTGCAGACGCCTGCCGGACATCTCTTGTCATAGACATGAGCATTGTATTCAGATTCGAAATACTTTAGAGTAGAAAGTATAGGGTTAGGAGCAGTCTGGCCCAATGCGCAGAGCGAAGTGTCCTTAATTGTCTCAGACAGCTCTCTCAGCTTAACCAGGTCGCTTGGCTCGCCCTTTCCCTGGGTTATCTTCTGAAGTATCTCAAGAAGTCTCTTGTTTCCTATTCTGCATGCAGTGCATTTTCCACAGGATTCGTCAACTGTGAAATCAAGGTAGAACTTGGCTATGTCTACCATGCAGTTGTGCTCATCCATGACTATCATTCCGCCGGATCCCATCATTGACCCTATTGCACTGAGTGATTCGTAGTCGATAGGGGTGTCAAGGTCCTGTTCGGTGATGCAGCCTCCGGATGGTCCGCCTGTCTGCACAGCCTTGAACTTGTAGCCTCCCTTTATTCCTCCGCCTATCTCGTAGATAATCTCCCTGAGGGTTGTTCCCATCGGAACCTCGACGAGACCTACATTGTTGACCTTGCCTGCAAGTGCGAAAACCTTGGTGCCCTTGCTGAGCTTGGTTCCAAAATCAGCAAACCACTTGGCTCCATTGTTCATGATCGCCGGAACATTCGCCAGAGTCTCAACGTTGTTCACGCAGGTCGGCTTGCCCCAAAGTCCTGATTCAGCAGGGAAGGGGGGTTTAGTCGTAGGTTCGCCACGCTTGCCCTCGATGCTGTGTATGAGCGCTGTTTCCTCGCCGCATACGAATGCTCCAGCTCCCAGCTTTATTTCGATATTAAAATTGAAGCCTGTGCCGAATATGTCATTGCCGAGAAGTCCATAGTCTTCAGCCTGCTTAATCGCAATCCTGAGTCTTGAAATCGCCAGCGGATACTCAGCCCTGATGTATATGTATCCCTTGTTTGCACCGATCGCATATCCGCCAATCATAAGGGCTTCAAGCACACTGTGCGGGTCTCCTTCAAGTATAGACCTGTCCATGAATGCTCCCGGGTCTCCCTCGTCGGCATTGCAGACCATATATTTTTCAGCACCCGGGCTCCTCAGGGTTATTCCCCATTTCGAGCCTGTCGGGAATCCTGCGCCACCTCTTCCACGAAGTCCTGAATCCTTGATCACATCTACTACCTGCTGAGGTGTCATCTCTGTCAGAGCCTTCCCGAGTGCCACATATCCGTCATATGCTATGTATTCATCTATCTTTTCAGGATTGATAAGTCCGCAGTTCCTTAGCGCAACTCTTTCCTGCTTCTTGTAGAAGCTCATTCCATGCTGTGTCCTGATGATTTCCTTTGTGTCAGGGTCCTTGTAAAGGAGTCTTTCAACTACTTTCCCGCCTAAGATGTGTTCCTTGATGATTTCTTCAACATCAGATGGCTTAACCTCTATATAGAATACGTCATCCGGGAAAACCTTGACTATAGGTCCCTTTTCGCAGAATCCAAAGCATCCTGTAATGTGTGCGCTTACCGTGTCGCTTATCTTCTGCTTGTTGAATTCAGAATTGAACAGGCTTACTATTTCCTTGGACTTGGCTGACTGGCATCCGGTTCCTCCGCATACCAGAATTTCCTTCTTTGTATAATCCTGGCCTGTCATGTTCCTGAGAGTCACGAGTTCCAGGGAAGCATCCTTTATGGCTTTAAGGTCGTTTAATGTCCTAAGCATTTCCATACCCTCCTATACCTCGCACTCGCTGATGATCCTTGCGACATCTTCTGTGGTCACTCTTCCATACACCTTGTCATTGACCATGACAACAGGTGCAAGACCGCAGGCACCTACACACCTTAGCGAATCCAGAGTGAAGAGTCCATCTATCGATGTATCACCGTTCTTGATCCTAAGCTGTGACTCAAGTTCCCTTAGGATGGCTTCAGACCCTCTTACAAAGCATGCTGTTCCCATGCAGACATTGACTACATTCTTTCCTCTCGGTGTAGTCGTGAAATAGGAATAGAAGCTGAGAACTCCGAATATCTTTGCTTTCGGAACATTGATTTTTTCACTGATGTGGCTGATGACTTCTTCAGGCAGGTAACCGAAGAGATTCTGTGCTCTGTGAAGAACCAGTATCAGGTCGCTTTCCTTGGCGTCGATTTCTTCTATGAAATCATCAAGCTCTCTGGTCTTAGGATTGTCCTTTAAACTACACATATTCCACCTCATTGTTAAATTTTGGACAAATACACCATAAGTATACACTGCACTGCATATGTTTACAATCTTTTGCGTTAAATTTTTAACTTTTTCTTGAAATATTGTTGTATTCTTATCAATTCCGTTTCTTAAAGACCTGCAGTACAGAGCCTCTGTCCTTAAGTCTTCCTTTTCCCACCTCTATCGGGATGGCCCCCGAACTTATTATGAACTCCCTCAGCTCCCTGCCCATGACATATTCATTCAAATTCCCGCTGACAAGAACCAACCGGTCTGAACCTGTCACTACCGATGACAGGCAGCCTCCTAAAAATCCGTAATCGAATCCCTCAAGTTCAACATCGCCATAGGGGGAGATGAATACCCTGAATCCATTCTCAGATAACGCAGCTGCCACGCCTGAATCATTCGTTGCAAAACATCCATTGCCAATATAAGAGGTAGAGCACCGACTGTATCCCTGTCTTACGTCAATAAGTCTAAGGCCTTGTCTTATCGCCTCCTCAAGCAGAGCTCCATCGGTTATGTCAGTCCGGTGTATTAGTGCACCGCCTCCGATGGAGGCATTCAAAATAACGTGTCCGGGGTAGGGGAGTGCCAGTGCTGCTAATGAAGGAATGCACTCTATTCCATGCCCCTGAAATTCCTTTAGCTTCTCCAATGAAATACCTCTGTGGCATATCAGCCTGTCTCCAACAGGTGCGAATTGAAGATCCGGATGTCCCTTGACTCCTTCATAGAGAAAGTCGAGGCATTCTGCTGCCACGACCTTGAATCCAAGAGCTTCAATCTCGCGAACCTCGCTATCAGGCGTCCTTGGATCAACAATCAATAAACTGTCTTTACTTCCTGCCATACCAGAACTCACCCGGAACCTGCCTTACAACAAATGTGAGCTTGTCAACCTCTATGCCAGAGAACTTGACCGCCTCGTCCCTGAAGATGGAGGCCATCTCGTCCCTTGCTTCCTTTGGCATTTCAATTCTTGTCATTGCCTCACCAAGAATGAAGTCGCAGCTTTCTGATGCTGTGTCGGTCCTGAACTCAGATTCATATATTATCACATGCACAGCATTGTCAGGTACCTTCAGAAGTGATGACAGCCTGTATGTCAGTGAACTGATGAGCTGATTCTTTCTTGCGTGTCCCGAACACCTCGGGATGTGGATTATGACGTGTACCATACCTAACCTCCTAGATTCTATGGGTACATTATACAATAATCGAACACTATAATTAAGAAACAATAATTGAATTTTCTAAACCTTTACTAATTATACTGCTTTATGTCTGAATTATGACAAATGACTTAAAATATGAAAAATTATTCACCATATTAATGTGAACAATCGATAGCAATTGGAAATATCAGCCCATTTGAATCTATTCTAACTATACCAATACTATAATGGTCGAATCTTGACTACCGGACGTTTATTCACTATAATATTTGTAATGAAAGACATTGAACAGGAAAATAGTGGATGGCAGTATAAAGAGAGCGGGTCCTCAGGCTGAAAGACCCGAAGCGTAAATCCATGAAAAACCACCTGGGAGTCTCCTGCGAAGACATATAGTATAAGCACGGACGTTTGCCGCGTTAAGGCGTTTTGAGTGGAAGGCAGAGATGCCTTCAATCAGGGTGGAACCGCGACGACTCGTCCCTTTTACAGGGACGGGTCTTCTTTATTTTAAGGAGGGTTATGATGTTAAAACTTGAACTCTATGACGGAAAGATACTTGAAGTCGAAAAGGGTACTACTGTAATCGAGGCCGCTGCAAAGATATCAGAGGGGCTTGCGAGAAATGCGATGGCTGGTAAGCTGAATGGGAAGGTCGCTGACCTCAGGGATGAAATCACCGCGGATTCAAAGTTCGAGGTGAAGACCTTCGAAAGCGAGGAGGGCAGGCACGCCTTCAGGCATACTGCATCCCATGTCATGGCACTTGCAGTCAAAAGGCTTTTTCCTGGCATTAAGCTTGCAATTGGACCTGCAATCGAGGACGGCTACTACTATGACTTCGACAAGGATGGAAGCTTCACCTATGAGGACCTTGCGAAAATCGAGGAAGAGATGAAGAGCATTGTCAAGGAGGACCTGAAGCTCGAGAGGTTTACGCTTCCAAGGTTTGAAGCCGTAAAGCTCATGGAGGAGCTTGATGAGCCTTACAAGGTCGAGCTCATCAACGACCTGCCTGAAGACGCAGTAATTTCATTCTACAGGATGGGAGAATTCACCGACCTTTGTGCGGGACCGCATCTCATGTCCACCAAGAGCATAAAGGCTGTGAAGCTGACTCAGATTGCAGGCGCATACTGGAGAGGTTCTGAAAAGAACAAGATGCTTTCCAGGATCTATGGAACCGCGTTCCCTAAGAAATCAGAGCTGGATGCACACCTCACCATGCTTGAAGAGGCAAAGAAAAGGGACCACAACAAGCTTGGAAGGGAGCTTAACCTGTTCACAACCGCTGAAGAGGTTGGCCAGGGCCTTCCACTGATCAAGCCGAAGGGCGCCAAGATACTTCAGATACTCAAGAGGTGGATAGAAGACCTTGAAGAATCGAGAGGATATGTATACACACAGACTCCTTATCTGGCTAAATCAGACCTATACAAGATATCCGGTCACTGGGACCACTACAAGGACGGAATGTTCCTCATGGGCGATGAGGAAAAGGACGAAGAGATCCTGTCTCTAAGACCTATGACATGTCCATTCCAGTTCACAATATACAACAGCGAGCAGCACAGCTACAGGGAGCTTCCCATCAGATATGCTGAGACATCGACACTGTTCAGGAACGAGTCGTCAGGTGAAATGCACGGACTCATAAGAGTGAGGCAGTTCACCATATCGGAAGGCCACCTTATAGTTAGGCCTGACCAGATTGAAGATGAATTCAAGGGAGTGCTCCATCTCATCGACCATGTCATGGAAATACTAGGCATGAAGGACGGCATATCCTACAGGTTCTCGAAGTGGGACCCGAACAACAGGGCTAAGTATATCGACAACCCGGTGGCTTGGGAGGATACCCAGAACAAAATGAGGACCATCCTGGACCATGTGGGACTCGATTATGAGGAGGCTGAAGGCGAAGCTGCATTCTACGGTCCGAAGCTTGACCTTCAGTACAGGAATGTCCATGGTAAAGAGGACACTATCATAACAGTCCAGATAGACTTCGCGCTTCCGGAAAGGTTCCAGATGTACTATGTAGACTCAGACGGCTCCAAAAAGAGACCGTATGTCATACACAGGACATCAATCGGATGCTACGAGAGGACACTTGCCATGCTCATCGAGAAATATGCCGGTGCCTTCCCGCTGTGGCTTTCGCCTGTACAGGTAAAGCTTCTTCCGATATCCGAAAGGTTCCATGACTATGTGGACAAGGTTGCAGCTGAAATGAAGGCTGCCGGTATCAGGGTCGAAGCAGACTACAGGTCTGAAAAGATCGGGTACAAGATAAGGGAAGCAAGACTCGAAAGGGATCCGTACATTGTGATCATCGGAGAGCAGGAAGAGGCGAACGGTACACTTTCAGTCAGGTCCAGGGAAAAGGGCGACGAAGGGGCACAGGACAAGGCAGCCTTCATTGAAAGAGTGGTAAGGGAGAACAGGGAAAAATACAACTACCACAAGAACATCAAAGCCGAACAGGAGGCGTAGATGGCAGAAAACGCCTGCAGGGTCTGTGGAAGGCCAGGCGACAAGCATCATATAGTCCACCGGGAGGAGGGAGGCATCGACTTCCCTCTGAATGTAATATATCTTTGCAAGGAGCATCACAGCGGAAGACACGGTCCCCACAGGGACCCTGAAACTGACCTTCTGTACAAGAGGGAGATGCATGACAGCCTGGTAAGGCTTTTCAACAGGAATTACTACACCAAACAGGAGATCCAGGACCTGACAAAGGTTACGAACTCCACGCTTCTAAGCCTTTCAAAGGCTCTCAGGAAGCATAAGGAGGGTTACCTGAATATCGACATCATATTCTACCTCATGAGCGGATTCGTGCTCAAGGAAGAAGACTATACCGATATCTGAGTTAAGCTTCACCTGTTCACATAACTGTAATTCAAATAAAGTAAAACCCAACATAGCAGAAGAGATGAGGTACTGGAAATTCCGTCCTCATCTCTTCTTTCTTACTTCAAAGATATATTGCTTTGAAAGCTTCAACTACACAGCCAATAAAACATATATAAAAAACACATTCTCCGGTATTGTATATAACGAAGCAGCAAAAGGAACAAAGAAAAATATCATTGTAAAAATCCACAAAAAGTGCTATAATACAAATATAATATATAGAATATTCCGAATATAATTTCGGTAATTCCAGGCAGCTTATAGCGCATTCTTATTGCCTACTAACAAAGGAAAGGTGATTATCATGCTATGGACGGTTGCGATCATACTCGTAGTATTATGGGCTCTGGGTCTCGTTACATCTACAACTATGGGCGGTTTCATACATGTTCTGCTTGTAATTGCAGTGATTGTTGTTTTGCTTAATGTTATTCAAGGCAGAAAAAGGCTTTAAATTCACATCGAAGTTCGTTTGAATAGGGGCGGGTTATAAATATGAGCTTAAAAGCGGCAGAAAATGCCGCTTTTTCATTTTGGCTTTATCTTTATGGTTTGTGTTAATTTCTTAATTAATCTTTAATATTTCAGCAAACGTGCCGATGAGATAAACCGAGAAATTTGGAGTAAATAGGACCTTCATGCATCTAAATTGCCAAATTCGCGAAATTGTAAGTTCTCGGTGCAGAATATATATTTTGATAGTCAAATATTTTAAGAATCAAACATATGTGAGGTGCGTTGTGTCCAAGATAATAGGAACAGGAAGCTATCTTCCTAAAAATATAGTGACCAACAAGGATCTGGAAAAGGTCGTTGATACAACTGACGAGTGGATATTGTCCAGAACCGGAATAAGGGAGAGGGCTTTCGCTACTGATGAGAATACGGGCGACCTTGCCTATATGGCTTCGTTGAAGGCTATTGAGGATGCAGGCATAACTCCGGAGGACATTGGGTATATAATCCTTGGAACGATAACTCCTCAGTCACTTCTCGGATCTACAGCATGCTATGTGCAGGCTAAGCTTGGCGCTGTAAATGCTACATGCTTCGACATCAATGCAGCTTGTACAGGATTCGTGTACGGACTTGAAATAGCTGAGGGGCTTCTTTCCATATCGGACAGGAAATATGCACTCGTAATAGGAGCAGAGGTACTTTCCAAGATTGTTGACTTTAATGACAGGACCACATGCGTGCTCTTCGGAGACGGAGCTGGCGCCGCTATCCTTGAAAAGGGTGACGGTATCAAATCTGTAGTCACAGGAGCTGACGGAACCAAAATTTCCGCTCTGCATTCAGGGGAGTTCAAGGTCAGGAATTTCCTGACCGGAGACCAGGTTTCCAACCACTTCATTATCATGGAGGGAAGGGAAGTCTTCAAGTTCGCTGTCAGGGTTCTGCCAAAAGCACTGTCTGAGGCAGTTCAGAAGGCAGGGATGAAGATGGCTGACCTTGACCATGTCATACCGCATCAGGCAAACCTCAGAATCATAGATGCGGCTGCAGCAAAGATGGAGCTGCCAAGGGAAAAATTCTACGTCAACCTGGACAGGGTAGGTAACACTTCCGCTGCCAGCATTCCCATAGCGCTGGATGAGATGAACAGGAAGGGTCTCCTGAAGAAGGGTGACAAGATCGGACTTGTAGGATTCGGTGGCGGACTTACATATGGAGCCGCAGTCATCGAGTGGAGCAAATAAGCTGTATGATGGCTATTGCCATATTACATAAATAATTTATTAAAACGGAGGAATCATAAATGATTTTTGAAAAAGTAAGGGAAATACTGGCTAAGGAACTGAACATACCTGCAGATGAGATAACAATGGAGTCCAACTTCTCAGACGACCTGGGAATCGATTCACTTGACCTTGTTCAGCTTGTAATGGAACTTGAGGAAGCGTTCGACATAACCATAGATGACGCTGAAGCGATCAAGACAGTCAAGGATGCAGTAAACTACGTGGAAGCAAAGACTGCTTAAGGAGCAAATGATGGGCAACAGAGTATGCGACTTATTGGGTATCAGATATCCCGTGTTCCAGGGGGCCATGGCATGGCTTGCTGACGGGAAGCTTGCAGCGGCGGTTTCCAACGCTGGAGGCTTTGGCATAATAGCAGGGGGCAACGCACCCGGCGAGATAGTCAGACAGGAGATAAGGATTGCAAAGAGCCTTACAGACAAACCTTTCGGAGTAAACATAATGCTTCTGTCTCCATTTAGGGATGAGGTAATAAGCGTTGTCCTTGAGGAGAAGGTGGCTGCGGTTACAACCGGTGCAGGCAATCCTGCAAAGTATGTCTCTGCATTCAAGGCGGCAGGGATCAAGGTCATTCCTGTTGTACCATCCATAGCTCTCGCAAAGAGGATGGAGAAGATAGGAGCCGATGCTGTCATAGCTGAAGGCAACGAGGCAGGCGGTCATATAGGCAAACTTACAACCATGGTCCTGGTACCTCAGATAGTGGATTCTGTCTCCATACCGGTTATCGCAGCCGGTGGAGTCGCAGACCACAGGGGCGTGGATGCGTGCTTCACACTTGGTGCCGAAGGCATACAGGTCGGAACAGTTTTCATTGTAGCTGATGAGTGCAAGGCTCATGAGAACTACAAGAAGATGGTCCTTGATGCAAGCGACATAGACACGACAGTTACCGGCAGGACTACAGGGCATCCTGTTCAGGTACTGAGGAACAAGCTGTCAAAGAGGTTCGACGACCTCGAGAAGCACGGCGGCACTCCTGAAGAGCTTGAAGCATTAGGAACCGGAGCCCTCAAGGCTGCGGTCATAGACGGAGACATAGAAAAAGGCTCCTTCATGTCAGGTCAGATAGCCGGCATGGTAAAGGACAGGGGAACTGCAAAGGTGATCCTTGAAAGGCTCATCACAGGCTCCAGATTCATAACTCTATAAGAAGGATTGGTATCATATGAGTATTTATGTTCTTTTTCCCGGCCAGGGTGCGCAGGTACCCGGCATGGGTCTTGATTTCCTTGAAAACTACGGTGTATACAGGGAGGCAGTCGAAACTGCCTCGAGAATATCCGGGAAGGATCTTTACTCTGTTTTCAGAGACAAGGAGCTTCTCGACAAGACCGAGAACTCCCAGATAGCGATATTCACCATGGGCTTCGGAATAATATCCGTGCTCAGGGAAAAGGGCATTGTACCTGATGCCTTCATGGGCCTCTCTCTTGGAGAATATGGTGCTCTTGCATCCTCCGGAGCATTTACCTTCGAGGATGGCGTAAGGCTACTTGTTAAAAGGTCCGAAGCCATGCAGAAGGCATGCGACAATACAGAAGGCTTCCTTGCTGCAGTTTCCTTCTTCCAGAGTGACCTCATAGAGAAGGCTCTTGAAGGAAGAGATGGGCTGTGGGTATCGAACTACAACGCTCCAAGCCAGACAGTATGCGGCGGGCTCGCTTCCAGGAAGGAAGAGTTCGAGGCAGCGCTTAAGGAAGCAGGAGCAAAGAAGATAACCTTCCTCAACGTTTCAGGGGCATTCCACACCGAGCTCATGGCTGAAGCAGGAAAAGAGTTCAGAAGCTTCCTTGATGGCATAGAGATGAAAACGCCTGAAGCAAAGGTGCTTTCAAACTATAAGGGAACCTTCTACGAGGAAGGGGATGACTTCAGGGATATTCTTGAAAAGCACATCTATTGTCCCGTAAGGCTTGTACAATCCTTCGAGGCACTTGATGCGAAGGATGGGGACATCTTCATACAGGTAGGACCTGGAAAGGCTCTCGCATCACTTGCGAATCAGAACAAGGTAAAGGGAAGCATTTTTTCAGTTGACAGCATTTCAGACATGGAAGCTTTGCTGAAGGAACTTGATAATGCAGGAGGAGCACAGAATGGATAAGATGACGGCAATAATCACCGGAAGCGGAAGAGGAATAGGCGCAGAATGCGCAGTTGCTTTTGCAAAGGAAGGCTATAACGTGGTGGTTAACTACACAAGCCGCGAGCCCCTTGAGCTTATTGAAAAGCTTGATTCCATGGGTGCATCCTTTATAGCAGTCAAGGGAGACGTTTCAGTTGAAGAGGATGCGAAGGCGATTGTGAAGAAGGCCATTGAGGCATTCGGTACAGTAAGCGTCCTTGTAAATAACGCAGGAATCGCCAAGGACGGACTTCTTCTGAGGATGAAGACCGAGGACTTCAGGAAGGTGCTTGATGTCAACCTTACAGGTACGTTCAACATGATCAGGGAAGTAAGCGGAACCATGGTCAAGAAGAGATATGGCAGGATAATCAACATATCCTCTGTAGTAGGTATCATGGGAAATGCAGGCCAGGCCAACTACGCAGCTTCAAAGGCAGGCGTAATAGGACTTACCAAATCTGTAGCCAGGGAGCTCGCAAGAAGGGGTATCACCTGCAACGCAGTGGCACCAGGATATGTGTCTACAGACATGACAGGAGTGCTTACTGATGACCAGAAGGCAGCAATAAGCGAATCAATACCACTGAAGGAGCTTGGAAAGACTGAGGACATAGCAAATGCGGTACTGTTCCTCGCCAAGCCGGAGAGTTCATACATAACAGGTCAGGTGCTTGCCGTAGACGGCGGCATGAGCATGTAGGAGGAAAACATGTACAGAGTAGTCGTAACGGGAATGGGCGCCGTAACACCCATAGGAAATAATGTAGAAGAATTCAATGCCGGACTCAAGGAAGGCAAAAACGGAATAGACAAGATCTCCACCTTTGACACATCAGACTTCAAGGCAGTTCTCGCTGGAGAGATAAAGGGACTTGATGTTCCTGAGGCAGTTGGAAAGAAGGAAGCAAGAAGAATGGACAGATTCACTCAGCTTGCGATCCTTGCTTCAGAAGAAGCCTGGAAGGATTCAGGTATAGTAGAAGGACAGTATGATCCATTCGATGTTTCAGTATACGTGTCATCTGGAATCGGCGGTCTTTCAACCATGGAGGAAAATGTCAGGAAGTTCATTGAGAAGGGACCTGGAAGGGTATCACCGTTCTTCATTCCGATGAACATAATCAACATGGCTGCAGGAGAAGTCTCCATAAGGCTTAAGGCAATGGGGTCATCCTTTTCGACGGTTTCGGCGTGTGCGTCCGGAACTCATGCCATAGGAGAAGCATTCAGAAGCATCAAGCACGGCTACTCCAAGGTCGCAGTGACCGGAGGTACCGAAGCTTCCATAACCCCGATGGCAATAGCCGGATTTGCAAACATGAAGGCACTGAACGAGACCGATGACAGAACAAAGGGCTCCATACCCTTTGACAGGGACAGAAAGGGCTTCGTCATGGGCGAAGGCGCAGGAGTCATAGTTCTTGAGGAGCTTGAGAGCGCAGTAAAAAGAGGAGCAAGGATATATGCTGAGATTGTAGGCTACGGCTCAACATCTGATGCATACCACATAACAGCACCTCATCCTGAGGGACTCGGCGGATACATGGCAATGAGGAAGGCAGTGGAGGAAGCAGGCATTACTCCTGACAAGGTCGACTACATCAACGCACATGGAACAAGCACTCCGATGAACGACCAGCTCGAATCGAAGGCGATCACAAGGCTGTTCGGAAACGAAGTCAAGGTCAGCTCGACAAAGTCCATGACGGGACACCTTCTTGGTGCAGCAGGAGGAGTTGAGGCGATTGCTTCAGTTCTATCAATCAGGGATTCCTTCATTCCTCCGACTATCAACACTGAGAACATTGACGAGGTTATCTCTGTTAATGTGGTATACGGCAAGATGCAGGAAGCTAAGGTTTCCTACGCACTTTCCAATTCTCTGGGCTTTGGCGGACACAACGCTTCCATACTGTTCAAAGAATGGGAGGGGAAATAATGGAACTCGGAGATCTTCTTAAGCTCCTTGAAACCTTTGAAAAATCAGATTTCACAGAGCTTAAGGTAAAGCTAAAGGGTGACTCCCTCTCGGTATCGAGACTGAAGGAAAAGCCTGAGAGAAAGCATAAGTCTGGAAAGACAGGCTCAGCAAATGAGGCTGACGCTTCAGCTTCAAATGAGCAGATACCAGTACTTTCAAGCGGTCCCGTATCCTATGCACCTGCAGATAAGGATTCTCTCGATGCGGTATATACAGAAGTCACAAGTCCTATAGTCGGAAGCTTCTACTCAAGGCCTGCAGAAGGCGAAAAGTCTTTTGTCAGCGTCGGAGACCTGGTTAAGAAGGGTGACACCCTTTGCATAATTGAAGCGATGAAGATAATGAACGAGATAAAATCGCCATATTCCGGGATGATAATGGCGGTACTCCCTAAAGACGGAGAGATGGTTGATTTCGGAAAAGCCCTCTTTCAGATAAAGGAGGACTAGAAAATGATGGACATCAATGAAATCATGAAGACAATCCCCCACAGGCAGCCTTTCCTGCTAATTGACAGGGTAGACGAGGTCAGGCCTGGCGAATACTGCAGGGCGATAAAGAACGTGACCATGAACGAGGACTTCTTCAGGGGACATTATCCGGAGCATCCGGTAATGCCCGGTGTCCTGATAGTTGAAGCTATGGCCCAGACCGGTGCTGTGGGAATACTGTCAATGGAATCTATGAAGGGCAAAATGCCGTTCTTTGCAGGGCTTGACAAGGTCAAGTTCAGAAAGCAGGTAAGGCCTGGAGACACCCTGACCCTCGAAGTAAACATCACAAAGCTGAAAAGCACATTCGGTAAAGGAACAGGCAAGGCCTTCGTCAATGGCGAGGTTGTCTGTGAAGGAGAATTGCTTTTCGTACTAGGATAGGTGAGAAATACTATGAACAAACTACTTATCGCCAACAGGGGCGAAATAGCTCTCAGGATACTGAGGGCAGCCAGAGAAATGGGAATATCCACGGTAGCCGTGCATTCGGAGGCTGACAGGGAGTCGCTCCACGTCAAGCTTGCTGACGAATCGTACTGCATAGGCAAAAACTACTCGAAGGACAGCTACCTCAATATGGAGAACATCCTTTCCGTTGCGGTATTGACCGGAGCGAACCTCATACATCCAGGATACGGGTTCCTCTCGGAGAATCCCCTGTTTGCAAGGCTCTGCAACGAATGTGGCATCACTTTCGTCGGACCGTCCGAAAGGACAATATCCCTGATGGGTGACAAGTCCATGGCGAAGGCAACCGCCAAAAAGGCCGGAGTTCCGGTAGTCCCGGGATCGGACGGAGATGTTGCAACCTATGAGGAGGCTGAAGCCATTGTAGAGGGTATGGGATATCCCGTTCTCGTCAAGGCATCCTCGGGCGGCGGCGGCAAGGGTATAAGGATAGTCACCAGAAAAGAAGAGCTGAAGGATGCCATGATGTCCGCCAAGAAGGAAGCCATGGTCAATTTCGGTGAAGACGGTGTATACATAGAGAAGTTCATAAAAAGCCCGAGACATATCGAATTCCAGATCCTCCGGGACAGCTTCGGGAACACAGTTCATCTCGGCGAGAGGGACTGCTCGCTTCAGAGAAGGAAGCAGAAGGTTCTTGAGGAGACTCCATCGCCAGCTCTGACATCGGAGCTCAGGACCAGGATGGGTGAAGCTGCAATTGCATGCGCTGTTGCCTCTGACTATCTGGGAGCCGGTACAGTAGAGTTCCTTCTAGGTTCGGACAACGAGTTCTACTTCATGGAGATGAACACGAGGATCCAGGTCGAACATCCGGTGACTGAAATGGTTACAGGAGTAGACCTGATCAAGGAGCAGATAAGGATCGCCCTTGGAGAAGCCCTTTCGGTAACAACGGAATCAATCGAATTCAAGGGACATTCCATAGAATGCAGGATCAATGCCGAAGACCCATGGAACAACTTTGCCCCATGTCCCGGCAAGCTTACATTCGTTCACTTTCCGTCAGGCAACGGAGTGAGGGTCGACAGTGGAGTCTATAGCGGCTTTACCATCCCTCCATTCTACGACTCGATGGTAGCAAAGCTCATAGTCCACGGCAAGGACAGGGACGACGCTATCAGCAAGATGAAGAGCGCACTTGACGAGCTTACAATCGAAGGCATCAAGACCAACGTGGAATACCAGGAGAGGATACTGAGAAGCGACTTCTTCCTTACAGGTGAATACCACACTGCGACGCTTGACGAAATTAGGTGGGATGACTAATGGGAATCTTTAAGAAAAACAAGCAGTACTTCACGCTTCCTCCTCAGGAGGATACGGATAGAGGTGCCGAAGCAGCAGCTTCAGCACCTTCAATTCCTGAAGGCCTATGGACCAAATGCGTGAAGTGCGACAAATTCATAATAACGGATGACCTTGAGAAAAATCACGGAGTATGCCCTAAATGCGGAGCATACCACAGGCTTGGAGCTCATGCCAGGATCAGCCTCGTAGTTGATAAGGATACCTTCAGGGAAATCAATGAGAACATTGTCGGCAACGACCCCCTGGGATTTCCGGGTTATGAGAACAAGCTTGAAAGCTCAAGGAAGAACTCAGGCTTAAAGGAAGCTGTCATAACAGGATATGGAAACATAGAAGGCATCAGGACTGCCATAGGCGTAATGGAGCCTGGCTTCATGATGGGTTCCATGGGCACAGCCGTAGGAGAGAAGCTGGCTTCTCTTATAGAGTTCGCGATATTCTACAAGCTTCCACTTGTCATTTTTTCAGCGTCTGGCGGAGCAAGGATGCAGGAGGGGATAATGTCCCTGATGCAGATGGCGAAGGTATCAGCAGTGCTCAAGAGGCATTCGGATGAAGGCCTTCTGTATGTGTCTGTACCTACGGACCCGACTACAGGTGGAGTTACCGCATCATTCGCGATGCTGGGTGACATCATAATTGCTGAACCCGGAACGCTCATAGGCTTCGCAGGCAGGAGAGTAATTGAAGGAACCATAAGGCAGAAGCTGCCTGAGGATTTCCAGAGCGCAGAGTTCCTGCTGGAGCACGGCTTCC
>DIWI01000076.1 GCA_002428415.1 Clostridiaceae bacterium UBA6110 | reverse complement strand
AGAGAGAGGAAGCCCTTGTTGATATAAGAAAGGCTTTCGAGTCAAACGAGACTCTGACAGTAAAGATCAAGGAAGCGGTAAAGGGCGGACTTGTAGGATTCTACATGGGCCAGAGGGTATTCATACCTGCATCCCATGTTGAGCTCAACACAGTAAAGGACCTTAACGTATACCAGGGTCAGGACATGGAAGTGAGTGTCATCGAAATCGAAGAGAGAAGAGGCACCACAAGGATAGTAGCATCAAGGAGAAAGAAGCTCCAGGCTGAGAGGGAAGTTGTTGAATCCTCAGCATGGGAGAACTTCGAAGAAGGACAGGTCATCGAAGGAAGAGTCGAGAGACTTACCGACTTCGGCGCATTTGTCAATGTCAACGGAGTTGATGGACTTCTTCACGTTTCCGAGATTTCATTTGGAAAGGTCGGAAAGCCAAGCGACGTACTTAAGATCGGAGATTCTGTAAAGGTCAAGATCATATCCCTCGACAAGGAAAAGAAGAGACTGTCACTCAGCCTCAAGGCACTTGCTGAAAATCCATGGACAAACATCGAGGAGAAGTATCCTGCGGGAAGCATAACTCTTGGTAAGGTTGTAAGGTTCACGGACTTCGGAGCGTTCATAGAGCTTGAGCCTGGAGTGGACGGACTTGCCCACATTTCACAGCTTAGCCACAAGAGAGTCGAGTCACCTTCAGAGGTTCTGAAGATAGGCGAGACTGTAAAGGTCAAGATCCTTGATTCAAGCGAGGCCAACAAGAAGGTCTCACTAAGCCTCAAGGCAATAGAGTAGTAAAGCGTAAGCCCTGGCAAAAGCCAGGGCTTTTTCTCTGCGCAAACCAGTCTTCAAAAGAAAGCTCCTCATTTCAAAAATAGTGGCAATGACTCCTGTGAGCGGATATTTTGAGTTATAATAACAGTATAGCTTTTAAGGGCGAAAGTCCGCAGGAGGATGCTATGGCTGTTGCCGAACATGTGACAAAGAAGGACATTGAAGAACTGGAAGGCGAGCTTGAAGGCTTCAGGAGCTTCAATGAGTTCAATGAAGATTTTTTAAGCATATACAGGAATTCCAGCATGATAGTCAAGCACCAGATGAGGTCATCATCCAGGGTGATAAGGATTGACGGAGTGCCGGTAATGTTCCTTTGGTGTGATTTCAGGAGCTATGTGTCCACCATACGGACAATGGTCCCTCTTGAAGCCATGGGAGTGGCAATGAAGAGCAGCAAGCTGGAGGGTATAATTCCTGCAGTCATGAAGAGCGCTTCTCTTTCTGAAACAGGAAGATTCAGGTACAATGCCTCCGAAAGCAGTGAGAACAGGTTCCTGCTTGAAGAGATGGGATTCTACCTTGATGAGATGTCATTTTCAATGAGAATCGATACCTTGAAATTACCTGCGATGACCAGTGTGCCTGAGGTTAAGCAGTATCACGTTGAGGACATAGATGACAGGGTAAAGGTACAGAACTCGATCTTCGAGGATAAGTACAGGATTCCTCTTGGGAGGGCAGACATACTTATAGAGATGGCAAAGAGGACATACATCCCTGATGCCAGCTGGTTCCTGATGAAGTATGGCAGTATAGCGGGTTATGGCCAGATCATGAAGAGCGGAACAAGGAAGGTGCTCGTAAATTTCGGAGTGATACCGGAGATAAGGGGCAAGGGACTTTCAAGGGATTTCCTGATCTGGATCCTTGAAAAAGGTAAAGCTATGGGGTATAAGGAAATCTATCTTGATGTCAACGCCGGAAACATCCCGGCTGTAAATCTATACCAGACCACAGGGTTCGAGATAGTTGAAAAAAGGGTGAAATGGTACTTCAAGGAATATTAAAAGCCTGCAATCAGCTGAAAAAGGTTCAGCTGATTGCAGGCTTTTTATCGTTCTAGAATATTTTTGAATATTCCACAAGGGCGCTTCTCAACACTTCCACAGCGATCTTAAGGTCTTCGGACTTGATGCAGTAGGAGATCCTCACCTCATCCTCGCCAAGTCCGGGAGTATTATAGAATCCTCCTGCCGGAGCCATCATTACGGTAACTCCATCCAGGTCGTAGGATTCCAGTATCCACTGGCAGAAGTGTTCCGAGGACTTAACAGGGAACTTCGCGATGATGTAGAATGCTCCCTCCGGCTTTCTCATGAATACGCCTGGAATGCTTGACAACCCTTCAAACAGGATGTCCCTTCTGTGCTGGTATTCCGCTCTGGTCTTCTCGAAGAAGGAATCAGGCGTCCTGTAAAGCGCAGCTGCAGCAACCTGTTCTACAGTAGGTGCGCAAAGCCTTGCCTGAGTAAGCTTCATGATTTCGTTGATGAGCGCTGTGTTCTTTGATGCCACAAGACCGATCCTGGCGCCGCAGGCGCTGAACCTCTTGCTTATTGAATCGGTCAGGACAACCCTGTCCTCGATCTCCTTGTAGGCGAGAGGGCTGTATACTGTAAGGTTGTCATATACAAGCTCCCTGTATACCTCATCAGTTATGAGGAAAAGGTCGTACTCTATTGCAAGGTCGCGCAGAAGCTCTATCTCAGCCTTTGTATATACAGTTCCTGTAGGGTTCGAAGGGCTTGAATAGAGTATGGCTTTGGTGTTCGGAGTTATTTTAGCGACGATCTCCGACTTTGCAGGCAAATGGAATCCATCCTCCTTGTAGGTCTTGAAGGAAGTCACCTTGCAGCCTGCCATTTCAGTGAAGGATGAGTAGTTTGTATAGAACGGTTCAGGAACCAGAACTTCGTCCTCAGGGTCGCAAATAGCCATGAGTGAGAAGAGCAGAGCTTCAGAGCCGCCATTGGTGACGACCATGTTCTCGTCCTTGAAGTCGTATCCGAGCTTTGCATAATAATCTGTGAAGGCATCGAGCAGAACTCTCTGTCCTCTCGAATCGGAATAAGCGAGGACCTTCTCCTCGTAATTCTTGAGCGTGTCAAAGAAAGCTGCCGGAGTCTCGATGTCCGGCTGTCCTATATTGAGCCCCAGGACTCTTTTCCCGTCTTCCCTTGCCTTTGCGGCGTAGGGAGCGAGCTTCCTGATTGGCGAGAATTGCATCGTTGTGATCCTGTTCGAAAGCTTCATCTTTTTTACCCCTTTGATGATAATCGTATTTCATGATACTACTTTTTAGTACCTAATTTCAAGACTTTGCAGAGTCTTATTGAATCTTCCTTCTGAGGTTCGCCTGTTTCTCATTCAATGATAGCACAATTCGCGGGATTTGACCTTAATGCACATTTTTTCTTCTGACCGGCTAAGACTGGGTAAAAGGAGGGTTTTTGGCACCTGCCTTGAAATATGTGGTATTATATTGTAATGTAATTGTTCAATAAAAAACTGTTCGGAAAGGAAGATGATCTTGTCAAAGAGATACTACATAGAGACCTGGGGATGCCAGATGAACGAAGAGGATTCTGAAAAATTAAGCGGCATGCTCGCAAACATAGGCTATGAAAAGACACTGTTCAAGGATCAGGCAAACGTCATAATATTCAACACCTGCGCGGTCCGGGAAAATGCCGAGCTTAAGGTCTACGGCAACCTTGGAGCGCTGAAGAAGCTGAAGAGGGAAAACCCCGAACTCATCATAGCCGTATGCGGCTGCATGATGCAGCAGAAGGGCATGCCTGAGGAGATACTAAGGAAGTACAGGCATGTCGACATTGTCTTTGGCACACATAATGCCTACAAGTTCCCTGAATATCTTGAAAGGGCAAAGACCGAGGGTGTCCAGGTCAAGGAAATATTCGAGAAGGAAACTGATATTGTTGAAGGGATGCCCATAACAAGGGAATCCTCTGTGACAGCATACGTGACCATCATGTACGGCTGCAACAATTTCTGCACCTACTGCATCGTACCATATGTAAGAGGCAGGGAAAGGTCAAGAAAGCCGGAAGACATACTGAGAGAGATCAGGGACCTGGTCTCAAAGGGCTACAAGGAGATAACTCTCCTTGGTCAGAACGTAAACTCCTATGGCGTTAACCTTGAGCAGGACATCAGTTTTGCAGGACTTCTCAGACTTGTCAATGAAGTGGAGGGTCTAGAGAGGATAAGGTTCATGACGAACCATCCAAAGGACCTGACTGATGATGTCATAGAAGCCGTTAAGGACTGCAGCAAGGTGGTGGAGCAGGTTCACCTTCCTGTGCAGAGCGGTTCGGACAGGCTTCTGAAGTCAATGAACCGCGGATACTCGAAGGAAGGCTATCTTGAGACAGTTCAAAAGCTGAAGGAGAAGGTTCCTAATGTAGCAATAAGCACCGACATCATAGTGGGATTCCCTGGTGAAACCGAGGAGGATTTCCTGGGCACTCTGGACATCGTTGAAACCGTCGGATATGACACCGCCTACACATTCATATATTCCAGAAGGAAGCATACCCCTGCTGACAGGATGATTGAACAGGTGCCTGACAAGGTCAAGCATGAGAGGTTCAACAGGCTGGTAGAGGCAGTCAACAGAAAGTCATTGGAGAGGAATTCAGCTTACCTTGGCAACATCTACGAGGTCCTGGTTGAAGGTCAGAGCAAGTATGACACTGAGGTACTCCAGGGCAGGACGAGGACAGGTAAGACTGTGAATTTCAAAGGTGAAGAAGCCCTCATTGGAAGCCTTGTCAAAGTAAGGATTTCAAAGGCAGGAACCTTCAGCATGAACGGCGAGAAAGTGGAATAGGAATAATAACAGCCGTCATCTGATTCAAGATGGCGGCTGTCCCTGTCATCAGACAGGATTTTGCGGGTCGAAGTCATTATCCATCCAGAAGAATTCCCAGTGATGTCCGTCAGTGTCGTAGAAGCTTCTCGTATACATGAAATCCATTGGGTCTGTCTGAGGCGGGCTTCCTGCTCCAAGCTCGAGTGCCCTGTCTACTAAGCGGTCTACAGTCTCCCTGTCAGGAACCTCAAGTGCGATCAGAGTCTCGACTGTCGATTCATCCGCTATGGTCTTCTTCGTGAATTGCCTGAAGAACTCCTCCGTAAGTATCATGATGTAGTAATTCTCGTCTATCACGATCATCGAAGCGTTGCTGTCGCTGAACCGGTCATCTTTCCTGAAGCCCATCTTCGTGAAGAACCGGGTGCTCTTCTCAAGGTCTTTAGTCGAAATGTTTATATATACTCCTTTTATCATTTTGTCCTCCCTGCATGCTTCTGCATGCTATGCCAGTACTGGCATCCTATGGGAATATACTAACTGAAGATAATTCTCAATGTGTTTTGCATCTGATAACTTTCTGTATATTTTCTGGAAAGAATTGGAAATTTTTGGATGGGTACGGTTAAATCATTCATTAATAATGAGGTACAATGTAGAACACGTATTTGGTATACTATAAGGTAGTTAAAGTTTGGAGGTCTGAAATGGCACTTACACCGATGATGCAGCAATATTTTGAAATAAAGGAAAAGTACAAGGATACAATACTGTTCTACAGGCTGGGCGACTTCTATGAGATGTTCTTCGAGGATGCCGAGCTCGCATCAAAAGAGCTTGAGCTGGTGCTTACCGGCAGAGATTGCGGCCTGGAGGACAGGGCCCCCATGTGTGGAATACCATACCATTCTGCAAGAAACTATATTGGAAGGCTTGTTTCGAAAGGCTACAAGGTGGCTATATGCGAGCAGGTTGAGGACCCGAAGCTTGCGAAGGGGATAGTCCAAAGGGACGTCATAAGGGTAATTACTCCCGGGACATTCCTTGACGAGACATTCGTCTCGGAGGAAAGGAATAATTACATAATGGGTGTATTCAAGGATGGAGGCAATTACGGCCTTTCATTCTGCGACATCTCCACAGGTGAATTTTACGCATCAGTAGTAAAGGCTGAGGCCGAGTTGCTGGATGCTGAAATTGGAAAGTTCTCCCCTAAGGAGGCTGTTGCCTCTTCAGCAGAGCTGGCAGAATACATTTTTAGCAGATATTCCCTGCTGACAAATGCGAGAAGCATTCCGGATGAATCTGACCTGCTGCTTGAAGGACGTTTCAGAAGCGTATCAGGAGGAATAAACTCTCTTATCGCATCCTCCTGCAGCATTCTTCTCGGATATCTCGAGGAGACACAGAAGACCGCACTTACGAACCTCACCCATCTGGAGGTTTATTCGTCGTCTGATTCCATGGCAATGGATCCTAACACGAAGAGAAACCTTGAACTTACAGAGAACATAGTGGACAAGGGCAAGAGAGGAAGTCTCCTCTGGGTGCTTGACGATACAGCCACGGCCATGGGAGGCAGGAATCTCAGAAGATGGGTAGAGCAGCCGCTCATAAGCCGCGAGCTCATCGACAGGAGGCTTGAAGCAGTCGAAGCACTCTATGGCAGCCTTGATATGCTGGAAGACCTCAGGGAGGCTTTAAAGGGCGTATACGACATCGAGAGGATAGTTTCCAAGGTAGCTCTTAAGTCGGTCAATCCCAAGGAGCTCCTTACCCTGAAGAATTCACTGGGAAGGCTGCCTGCTGTGAAGGACATCCTGAAAAGCCTTGATTACGGCGAACTCTCAAGGCTCAACAGGAAGATGGATACTCTCTCTGACATATGGAATCTCCTTGATTCATCCATATCAGAGGATGCACCCATGACCTCGAAGGACGGCGGAATCATAAAGAATGGCTACAGAAATGATGTTGACGAGCTCAGGGACATCAGGCTCAATGGTAAAAGGTGGATTGCAGAGCTTGAAGCAAAGGAAAGGGAATTTACCGGCATAAGGTCCCTTAAGATAGGCTTCAACAAGGTATTCGGCTACTATATCGAAATAAGCAGGGCAAATTTCTCCAGTATACCTGAAGGCAGATACATAAGGAAGCAGACCTTAAGCAATGCTGAGAGGTACATTACCGAGGAACTGAAGGTGATGGAGGACAAGATACTGGGTGCGGAGGAAAAGCTCTCAGAGCTTGAATATGGACTGTTCACTGATATCAGGGACAGGATCGAGGGCGAGATAGAGAGGCTGAAGGCAACCAGCAGGTGCATAGCAGACCTTGACTGCTACCAGTGCCTGGCGAAGGTAGCCAGGGACAACGGCTATGTTAAGCCCGTATTCAGCATCGACGGGAAGATGAACATAGTAGAGGGACGGCATCCTGTAGTTGAGAAGATGATGGACAAGGGAGCTTTCGTATCCAACGACCTGGTGATGGACAGCGCTTTGGAGAGGTTCCTGATTATCACAGGCCCCAACATGTCGGGAAAATCAACCTTCATGAGGCAGAGCGCACTCATAGTGCTGATGGCCCAGATCGGCTCCTTCGTTCCCGCAAAGAAGGCATCGCTTTCGATTTGCGACAGGATATTCACGAGGATAGGAGCCTCCGACGACCTTGCGGGAGGCAAGTCCACATTCATGGTCGAAATGAGTGAGGTTTCTGAAATATTAAAGAGTGCCACATCAAGGTCACTTATCATCCTCGATGAGGTAGGAAGGGGCACAAGCACCTATGACGGGCTGAGCATCGCATGGGCAGTGATTGAGTACATACTGAAACACATAAGGGGAAGCAAGTCCCTGTTCGCAACCCACTATCATGAGCTGGTTGCCCTGGAAGGCGAACTCGAGGGTATCAGGAACTATTCAGTGCTTGTCAGGGAGGTCGGAACGACCATAGCCTTCCTCAGGAAGATCGTTCCGGGAGGTGCAGATGAGTCATACGGCATAGAGGTTGCAAAGCTTGCCGGGATTCCCAGGGAGATACTGACCCGGGCAAAGGATATCCTCAAGGACCTTGAGAAGAAGGGCAAAAAGCCTGCGAGAGTCCAGAAAATCAAGGAGGATCCTCTTCAGATAGGCTTTGTGGATATTGGCCGCGAGGCACTGTTCGAAAGGATAAAGACCCTGGATGTAATGTCCATGACGCCGATTGAGGCCATGAACGCGCTGTACGAACTGAACAATGATGCGAAGGAATTGAATTAGATGGCAAGGATTAATGTCCTGGACAAGGATACATTCAACAAGATAGCAGCCGGTGAGGTGGTTGAAAGGCCATCCTCTGTGGTCAAGGAACTGGTGGAAAACTCAATTGACGCCGGCGCGAAGGAAATACACGTCGAGATCCAGGGTGGCGGAGAAGAGCTCATAAGGGTCCTCGACAAGGGAGAAGGCATCGAGCCTGATGACATGCTTAAGGCCTTTATGCCTCATGCCACCAGCAAGATAATGAACGCTGACGACCTGTTCAGGATCAGCACCATGGGCTTCAGGGGAGAGGCACTGTCAAGCATAAGCTCCGTATCGAAGGTGCTCATGAGGTCAAGGACTGAAGGCACAGACGGCAGAGAAGTCTATATAGAAGGCGGAGACCTGAAGTATGAGAAGTACTCCCCAATGGACAAGGGAACGCTGATTGAGGTAAGGGACCTGTTCTTCAATGTGCCTGCAAGGAAGAAGTTCCTTAAGACCAGGTCTAAGGAAGCCGGTACCATAGGAGAGATACTGTCAAAGATTGCGATAGCCCATCCTGAAATCAGCTTCAGCCTTGTTTCAGACGGGAAGCCGCTTCTGAAGACATACGGTACCGGAGACCAGAAGGACGTCATCAGGCAGGTGTATACGAAAAAGACCCAGGAAAACACCTTTCAGTTCGACGAAGAATATGAGTCTCTGAGGATAAGCGGCTTTGTCGGGAACGAGGAGATATCGAGAGGAAACAGAAGCCAGCAGAGCATATTCGTAAACAGGCGGCTTGTACAGTCAAGAACGATAACTGTAGCAGCAGAGAATGCATTCAAATCATTTGCCACGGTAAGCCGTTTTCCGTTCCTGATAATCAACATTGACATATTGCCCGAGATCATCGACGTAAACATACACCCGCAAAAGGCGGAAATCAAATTCGAGGATGACCGGCACATATTCAAGGTAGTCTTCGATACCATCCACAAGACCATGGCTGAAGGCCTGAAAAGGACTTTTGATGTAGAGCCTGATATAAGCCAGGAGGCAGCCCATGAGCAGCTTGCAGCTGACATGCCCATAAAGCCTGTTTATATCGACATGCCGGTTGATGTAACTGTGAGGTCCTTCCCTGAATCAAGAAGGCAGTGGACGGATGAGACCATATATTCAGGCGAAGACAAGATGGAAACAGGACCTTCAGCGGCACCGGAAACGAGACCTGTAAGCTCATATGTGGCTGAAGAACCAGTTTCCATGAGGGAAGCCAAGTTCCCGATGCCGAGGATCATAGGGCAGTTCAGGAGCACTTATATATTAGCTGAGATCCATGACGAGCTATATGTCTTTGACCAGCATGCGGCTCACGAGAAGATAAACTTTGAAAAGTACATGAGGGACCTGACGCAGGGTGCAGTATCATCACAGCCTCTTCTAGTACCGGCAATCCTCGAGCTGAGTCTTGAGGACTACGGTCTCATGAACGAAAACCGCTCAGCGCTTGCTGAAGCCGGCTTCCTTGTAGAGGACTTCGGTGACAGGGCAATTTCAGTCAGGGAGGTGCCCTATTTCCTGGGTGAGGTTTCCAATATGGCTTACCTTACTGACATACTTGATAACATAAGGAACCTTGGCAAGGGCACCAGGGAGGAAATCAGAAGGATGAGGATAGCGACCGCAGCTTGCAAGGCGTCTGTAAAGGCCTACGAGCCTCTTACCCTGAGGGAAATGGAATTTCTCATAGAAGAGCTCAGGCACATTGAAGAGCCGTTTACATGCCCCCACGGAAGGCCTACCATGATCAAGTACACCGAAAAGGATTTTGAAAAGGCCTTCAGGAGGATAGTATGAAGCCAAGGCTTATTATAATAGCCGGACCTACGGGAGTAGGGAAGACTGAAATCTCCATAAGGCTTGCGAAGCTCCTTGACGGTGAGATAGTATCCTGCGACTCGATGCAGATATACAGGCTCATGGATATCGGCTCTGCCAAGGCGACAAAGGAAGAAATGCAGGGGATCCCCCACCATATGGTGGACATCCTCGACCCTCTTTCACCCTTCAGTGTCTCGGAATACAAGGCTATGGCAGAAATGGCAATCGATGACATAATCTCGAGAGGGAAGGTACCCATAATGGTAGGTGGTACCGGACTGTACATAGACAGCGTAATAACGGACATGTCCTTTGCAGAGGGCTCAGGAGATCCGGCTTTCAGAGCCTCCATGGAGGACCTTGCCGAAAAGAGCGGAAGGGAAGAGGTCCACAGGCAGCTTAAGCAGGTGGATCCTCTGGCTGCGGAAAGGATACATCCCAATAACCTGAAAAGGGTCATCAGGGCCCTTGAAGTCCAACATATGACCGGAAAGCCCTTCAGCTCATTTGCGGACGAGGGTATAATCAATCCTAAGTATGAGGTCAGCTACTACTACCTTAACCGGAACAGGGAAGCGCTTTATAGCACCATAGACAGCAGGGTTCTTAAGATGCTTGAGGAAGGACTGGTCGAGGAGGTCAGGATGCTCAGGGAGATGGGCCTTACCAGGGAGCACCAGAGCATGCAGGGTATCGGATATAAGGAGGTGCTTGACTATCTGGACGGAAGGAAGACCTTTGAAGAGATGGTTGATGAGATCCAAAGGCATTCCAGGAACTATGCCAAAAGGCAGCTTACATGGTTTCGGAGGAAGAACCTTGCTGTTGAGATTGACAGGGATTCAATGAGCACTGAAGAAATCCTAAATCTCATTAAAAGCATGGAAAGCTAAATCTACATGTTATATAATAAAGGATATACAAATTGCAACGACACATGACTGCTCGGCATAATGAGCTTATTAAATAAAGGGGTGAGGGGATGAACAAGTCTACAAACAATCTACAGGATATTTTCCTCAATGGGGCGAGAAAGCAGAGGATGCAGGTCATCATACATCTTGTCAATGGATTCCAGCTAAGGGGAACGGTAAAGGGCTTCGATAATTTCACCGTAGTTCTGGACAGCGAAGGAAAGCAGATGCTGGTATACAAGCATTCAATAACTACCATCACTCCGCAGAAGCCGATACTATTCAACAACCCTCAGGTACCTGAAGAGGTTGTACCTGAAAGCGAACAGTAAAACCTATGGACCGGGAAACCGGTCCTTTTCCATGTTTGTCACTTTCCTTTGCCTTGAGCAGGGACCTGTGATAGACTGTTGTATTGTACTAAATATTGATAGAGGTAAATTTATATGAATGAGATTACGGAAAAATTCCTTCTGAAGGAATATGGCATAAGCGAGAAGGTCCTTGAGCTCCACAGGAAAGCTCTCAAGGAAGTGGAGGGCATGTTCGAATACTATGACGGCATCAGGGAATACAACCAGTTCAAGGTGCTGAAGGCATTCCAGGATGAAAAGATCAGCGACTACCATTTTACGAATTCGACAGGCTATGGTTATGGAGATGTGGGAAGGGACACGCTTGACGTGCTCTACGCGAAGGTATTCAAGGCGGAGGCTGCGCTTGTCAGGCCTCATTTTGTAAGCGGAACCCATGCCATAGCTGCAGCCCTTTATGGTGTGCTAAGGCCAGGCGATACCATGGTTTCAGTTTGCGGAAAGCCATATGACACTCTGCACAGTATAATAGGGATCGCCGGAGATGAAGACTCGGGATCGTTAAAGGACTATGGAGTGGGCTATGTCGAAATTCCGCTGAAGGATGACAAGGTTGACATCGAAGCGGTAAAGGATGTTCTTCGTTTGAACCCTTCTGTAAAGATGATACACATCCAGAGAAGCACCGGCTACGGCTGGAGAAAATCCATGAATATAGCTGAAATCGAGGAAGTAATAAGGCAGGTAAGGTCAGTAAGGAAAGACGTCGTGGTTTTTGTTGATAATTGCTATGGAGAATTCGTTGAAGAAAAGGAACCAATTGAAGTTGGTGCTGACCTTGTGGCGGGATCTCTCATAAAGAACATAGGTGGCGGCATCGCACAGACAGGTGGATATGTGGTAGGAAGAAGAGACCTTGTCGAAAAGGCTTCCTTCAGGCTTACCCTTCCTGGAATCGGCGGCGAAGCCGGTTCAACCTTCGGAGTCATGAGAAGCTTCTACCAGGGGCTCTTCCTTGCACCTCATACTACAATGGAAGCCGTGAAGACATCTGTTTACGCGGCAAAGCTTCTTGAACTTGCAGGCTTTACTGTGCTGCCTAAGGCGGAAGACAAGAGGACCGATATAATACAGGCGATAAAGTTCGGTGTGAAGGACAAGATGATAGAGTTCGTAAAGGGCATACAGTTCGGTGCACCAATAGACTCATCTGCTGTCTGTGAGCCATGGGACATGCCAGGCTATGAGGACCAGGTAATAATGGCGGCTGGTGCTTTCATCCAGGGAGCCTCAATCGAGCTTTCCTGTGATGCTCCAATAAGGGAGCCCTATATCGCTTACCTCCAGGGCGGACTTACCTTCGACCATGGCAAGCTGGGAGTGCTCATAGCCCTTTCCAGAGTAATTTCCTGACATTGATAAAAATTTATTAAATATATTTAAATTGATATTAAATTAACAATACTTGTGTTATGCTTAAGCGGATGAGAAGCAAGGTATGTCCTTACTTCGAATCGACAAGTCAAATTAAGTACTCACCCCGAGGGTCATCCGAGGGGGAAGGCGCAAGTAAACGGGTTTATTCACCGCGCCTTTGTGCGCGGTTTTTTATTTTGCCGCGCCTTTATCCGGAAACAGAGACAAACAGGAATGGAAGCCAGTGATTGAGGGGGTTGGTTATGGAATCAAACATCAGGCTCATTAATAAGCTTGAGAAGGAAAAGTCGCTTGAAATGGATGAGTTCGCAATGCTTATCAGGACCTTTGACAGTACAGATCTTGAGTTTGCTGGTGAAAGGGCGCGGTTCGTAAGGGAAATGCACTATGGAAACAAGGTATATATCCGCGGCCTGATAGAGCTTACAAGCTATTGCAGGTGCGGCTGCCATTATTGCGGCATAGGCAGAGATGTAAGGTCAGCGGAAAGGTACAGGCTTGAATCTGAAGACGTGCTTTCATGCTGTGAAAAGGGCTACCATCTTGGATTCAGGACATTTGTCATCCAGGGCGGAGAGGATCCTTACTACAGTGATGACATGCTCACTGATATGGTAAGGCGGATTAAGCTGAGATATCCGGATTGCGCCGTCACCCTTTCGCTGGGGGAAAGGTCTAGGGCAAGCTATGAGAAGCTTTTTGAGGCCGGTACGGACAGATATCTTTTAAGGCATGAGACCGCTGATGAAGGCCATTATTCAAGGCTCCATCCAGCCGGACAGACATTGAAGGAAAGAAAGAGATGTCTATATGACCTGAAGGAGATTGGATTTCAGGTAGGCACAGGCTTCATGGCTGGGTCTCCCTGGCAGACTGCCGAATGCCTTGCGAAGGACATGCTGTTCATGAAGGAGATTGACCCTGAGATGGTTGGCATCGGTCCGTTCATACCACATCATGAGACACTGTTCAGGGATGAGAAGCCTGGAAGCGTGGATCTTACACTCTTCATGCTGGCTCTGACGCGAATAATGCTGCCTGAATCTCTCATTCCTGCAACCACTGCACTAGGTACCCTTGACTCAAGAGGCAGAGAGAAGGGCATGCTTTCAGGTGCGAATGTCGTCATGCCAAACCTCTCTCCCATGAATGTCAGGAAGAAGTACCTGCTGTATGACAACAAGGCATATACGGGAAGCGAAGCTGCGGAAAGTCTGGATAGCCTGAGGAAAAGCATGGGCAAAGAAGGATTTGAGGTTGTTGTGGAACGGGGAGACCATATAGGGATGAAATTAAGAGAGTATAAGAATACTGAAATTGTTAAGATGGGAGAAATGCATAATGTATGATGTAAGATCCATGAAGGCAGAAGAATTCATATCTCATGAGGAAATCCTGGAGTCACTGAAGTATGCTGAGGAAAACAGGAGCAATGCGGAGGTCATTGACAGGATAATCAAGAAGGCAAGGCTCAGGAAGGGAATTTCCCACAAAGAGGCTCTTGTGCTCCTGGACTGCACTCTGGAGGACAGGAACATTGAAATCGCAGAGCTTGCTAAATCCATAAAGCAGGATTTCTACGGCAACAGGATAGTCATGTTTGCTCCCCTATACCTTTCAAACTATTGCGTGAACGGGTGCGTGTATTGCCCATATCACCAGGAAAACAAGAACATCGCAAGGAAGAAGCTGTCCCAGGAGGATATCATACGGGAGGTCACGGCTCTGCAGGACATGGGACACAAGAGGCTGGTGATCGAGACAGGAGAGGATCCGATAAACAGCCCGATAGAATATGTGCTCGAGAGCATAAGGACAATTTACGGAGTGAAGCATAAGAATGGTGCCATCAGGAGGGTCAATGTCAACATAGCAGCCACGACGGTGGAGAACTACAGAAGGATGGCTGATGCGGAAATAGGCACGTATATCCTATTTCAGGAGACCTACCACAAGCATAGCTATGAGAGGCTTCATCCGAAAGGACCGAAGCATAACTACACCTACCATACGGAAGCCATGGACAGAGCTATGCAGGGTGGTATTGACGATGTGGGACTTGGTGTCCTGTTCGGACTTGAGCTGTATAGATATGAGCTTGCAGGTCTTATAATGCATGCTGAGCATTTAGAAGCCGCATTCGGAGTCGGTCCTCATACGATAAGTGTTCCGAGGATAAGGAATGCTGATGACATCGATGCGGAGTCCTTCAGCAACGGTATCAACGATGATGTATTCGCGAAGATTGTATCGGTGATCCGGATTGCAGTTCCTTATACCGGAATGATCGTTTCTACAAGGGAAAGCAAGGCCTGCAGGGAAAGGGTGCTTGAGCTTGGAGTTTCACAGATAAGCGGAGGATCAAGGACAAGTGTTGGCGGATATCTCCTGCCGGAGCCTGAAGATGAAAAATCGGAACAGTTTGACGTAAACGACAAGCGGACTCTGGATGAAATCGTGAGATGGCTGATTGAAAAGGGTCATATCCCAAGCTTCTGCACAGCATGCTACAGGGAAGGAAGGACTGGAGACAGGTTCATGATGCTCCTTAAAAGCGGTCAGATCCAGAACTGCTGCCAGCCCAATGCGCTTATGACACTGAAGGAATACCTAATTGATTATGCCTCTGAGGAGACCAGGGTGGCCGGGGAAAAGATGATAGAGGGAGAGCTTAGCCGCATAACCAATATGAAGGTACTTATGGCAGCACGGGGGAATTTGCAGGCAATCGAGAAAGGAACCAGGGACTTCAGGTTCTAGGAGGAGAAGATATGGGACTAAACAGCACACCAAGCTCGGAAAGGATACATATAGGGATATTTGGAAGAAGAAATTCTGGAAAATCAAGCCTGATAAACTCTATTACAGGACAAGATCTGGCAATAGTGTCCGAGGTTCTGGGAACCACAACTGATCCGGTATATAAATCCATGGAGCTCCTCCCTCTCGGACCGGTGGTCATCATTGACACTCCGGGGCTCGATGACGTCGGAGACCTGGGCAGACAGAGGGTCGAGAAGGGGTTTCAGGTGCTTGGGAAGACTGATATTGCTGTAGTTGTGATAGATTCGACTGAGGGCAGGAATGAATTTGACGAAGAAATCATCAAAATACTAAGGGAAAAGAAGATACCATTTGTAACTGTCTACAACAAATGTGACATAGGAGGCTCCAGACACCATGGTGAGGATATGGGGCCTTCAATTAATGTGAGTGCGGAAACAAAGGAAAACATAAATGAACTGAAGGAAATGTTGGCAAGGATGGTGCCTCAGGTCACCGGAGAAAGAAAGCTTGTGGCTGACCTCCTTAATCCTGGTGATGTAGTAGTACTGATAATTCCAATCGATTCTGCTGCACCCAAGGGAAGGCTGATTCTTCCACAGCAGCAGGTAATAAGGGATATCCTTGAAGCTGGAGCATGTGCAATGGTAATCAAGGAGGACAGAATAGAGGAGACACTCCGGTCGCTGACCGTAAAGCCTAAGCTGGTTGTTACGGACAGCCAGGTATTTGAAAAGGTAAAGATGGAGATTCCTGAGGATATATTGCTCACCAGCTTCTCCATTCTCTTCGCACGCTATAAAGGGAGCCTTTCTGAGGCGGTGAAGGCAGCGAAAATACTTGACTCCCTAGAAGACGGAGACAGGGTGCTGGTTTCTGAAGGCTGCACTCACCACAGGCAGTGTGATGACATAGGTACAGTCAAGCTGCCAAAGTGGATCATTAAACATACTGGGAAAGCCGTACAATTTGAATTCACGAGCGGGACAGGCTTCAAGAGGGACCTTTCTCAGTACAGAATGGCAGTGCACTGCGGAGGCTGCATGCTGAACGAGCGGGAGATGAAGTCAAGGGTTGACTATGCTAAGGGTGAAGGTCTTCCGATTACAAACTACGGGATAGCGATAGCCTATATGAACGGAATACTTGAAAGGAGCATAGCTCCTTTCCCAGAATTCGACGGACTTCTGGAGTGAGGACATGTAAAAGCGCAAACAACCGATATTTGTGATAAAATATAGTTATCCTAAACAAAGAAGGAGAACTGCACATATCTATGAGCACAACAGAACTCATATCACAGATAGTCCTTATAATAATACTGGTACTTGTCAATTCGTTCTTTGCAATGGCCGAGATGGCAACTGTATCTTCAAACAGGACCAAGATAAGCGTTAAGGCGGAGGCTGGAGACAAGAACGCCCAGAATCTTATAAAAATACTTGAAAGGCCAAGCGACTTCCTTTCCACTATCCAGGTAGGAATAACTTTGGCGGGCTTCTTCGCCAGTGCACAGGCAGCTACAGGTCTTGCACAGGAAATGGGTGCACTCCTTGTAAGGTACAATGTGCCTTACAGCGAGACTATTTCTGTCGTATTGATCACGATAATAATTTCGTATTTCACACTGGTATTCGGTGAGCTCCTTCCAAAGAGGATGGCTCTCCAGAATCCTGAGAAGACAGCATTGGGTGCAATAGGAGTCATAAGGGTGGTTTCGGTTGTTGCAAGACCCTTTGTCAAGTTTCTCAGTGCATCTACCAGCTTCTTCGCCAAGCTGATAGGGATCCACTCCGATACTCTGGACCAGGAGGTTTCACTTGAGGAAATCAAGTCCCTGATCGAGGTAGGCAGAGAAAAGGGAGTAATAAACCAGACAGAGAGAGACATGCTTGAAGGCATACTCGAATTTGATAACAAGCTTGCCAGGGAAGTCATGACTCCGAGGACTGAGGTTGACATGATTTCAATCCAGGAACCAGTCAACAATATTGTAACCAAAGCCATAAACAGCAATTTTTCAAGGATTCCGATGTACGATGAGGATGTAGACAATATAATCGGCATATTGTACGTCAAGGACCTGTTCAGAAGAATTACGAACACCGGCAAACCTGGTAATCTTGAAAGCCTTCTAAGGAAGCCCATGTTCGCACCTGAGACCAAATTTATCGATGACCTGTTCAAGGAAATGCAGGGCAAAAAACAGCAGCTGGCAGTCCTTATTGATGAGTACGGTGGCTTTTCAGGAATTGTAACCATCGAGGACCTCCTTGAGGAAATCGTCGGAAACATGTATGATGAGCATGACGTCATAGACGGATACATGAACAAGGTGACTGACAACATTTTCATTGTCGATGGGCTTGTGTCCATAGATGACTTCAACGACAGGTCAGGGCTCGAGCTCTATTCTGAGAATACCGATTCATTAGGCGGCTATGTCATAGAAAAGCTTGGAAGGGTACCTGTAAAGGGCGACACTGTGATCCATCAGGGAACGGAGCTCAAGGTACTCAAGATGTCCGGCAAGAGGATCAAGGAGCTTAAAGTGACAATAAAGCCTGCGGATGGCAAAAAGGAATCGGACAACGAACCGGTCTCATATGAGGATTCAGGTGGTTATTAGCAGAGGGCGCATAATGCGCCCTTATTTTTTTATTATTGGTCCTTCTGCAGCACATAATTAATATTGTCTACTATCCCGGTATATGGTAATATTCTACTGCCATAGGTTTTGGCTAAAAAAATCAGTGAGGTATAAAATGACTGATAAATCTGGTAAAAATGTTGCAAAGCAAGGCAGGGAGACATTCTCCTCCGGTCTTGCGGTATTCTTTGCTACTTTAGGCTCGGCCGTAGGGCTTGGAAACATCTGGAAATTCCCTTACCTTACAGGTCAGAACGGCGGAGGAGCATTCATCCTCGTCTACCTGATAAGTGTAGTCCTTGTGGGAGTCCCCATAATGATAGCGGAATTCTATTTAGGCAAGACAACCAGAGCGAATGCTGTAGGAGTCTTCAAGAAGCTGAAGGCATCCAGATTCTGGAGGATCATCGGCTTCATGGGAATGATGTCCGCACTTCTCATAATGTTCTTCTATAGCTCTGTTGCAGGATGGGTTTACTCATACGTCATCAAAGCGATAAGAGGGGATTTCAGGGTGCTTTCAAAGATGTCCTTCGATGCGGCAGGAAAGGCTGTTGAAGCACAGTTCGGAAGCACTGTTGGAGGTACCTTCGCGCCGTTTGCATGGCAGGCAGCTGCAGTAGCTGTGGTTACTATAATACTTATTGCAGGTGTGAAAAAGGGTATAGAGAGGGTCACCAAGACTCTGATGCCGGTCCTGCTGATCCTTATCGTAATCATCGCAGCAAGGTCGCTTACTCTGGAGGGTGCAGGAAAAGGACTGGATTTCCTGATGGGTGTGGATTTTTCAAAGATTTCCCCTTCAGTAATACTCACAGCCCTTGGGTTGTCTTTCTTTAAGCTTTCTCTTGGTATGGGTACGATGATCACCTATGGAAGCTATTTCAATGAGGAGAACAAGATAGTGAATACCGCCTTCAAGGTGGCAGTATCGGATACGATGGTATCTCTTCTGGCAGGGCTCGCAGTTTTCCCGGTTGTATTCACCTTCGGGCTTGAACCAGGAGGAGGACCGGGGCTATTATTCAATACGATCCCCCTAGTATTCTCACTGATTCCGTTTGGAAACGTGCTTCTCGTCCTGTTCTTCAGCCTGGCTGCCATTGCAGCAACCACAGCCATGATTTCAATGGTAGAGGTTCCTGTTATTGTGCTTACGGAAGAGCTTGGGATAAGCAGACGAAATGCAGTTCTTTCGATTTCAGCTGTTATTCTGGCGATAGGTGCGCTCACTGTTCACCCTGAAAGCATCTTCGGATCAACAATGATATATGGAAAGAGCTTCTTTGACTTCTTTGATTATCTGTCCTCGAATATATTCCTTCCGGTAGGAGGCCTTCTCATTGCAATTTTTGTGGGATGGAAAGTCAAGACAAAAGATATCGCTCTGTCATTCGGGGGAGGCAGAAATGATGGTGATTCAAGGCTTGCCCCTGTTTACCACATCCTCCTCAAATTTGTAACACCGGTACTTCTGCTTATTGTATTCCTTAACGCAGTAGGAGTAATCAGCATATAGTCTATGGTGAAAGAAAGGCACCCGGCAGATCACAAACTTGATCTGCCGGGTGCTATTGGTTTACCTAGAATTTCCTGTAAAGTCCAACGAGCTTTCCGAGTATTTCGCATGATGGCACTATAATAGGTTCCATGGTTGAGTTTTCAGGCTGAAGCCTGATATGTCCCTTTTCCTTGAAGAATCGCTTTATGGTGGCTTCATTCTCTATCATCGCCACGACAATGTCGCCGTTTGATGCTGAATTGACCTTTTCTACGATTGCCAGGTCGCCGTTGTTTATTCCGGCTTCAATCATACTTGTTCCTATTACCTTCAGTATGAACAGGTCATTGTCATGCTTGACGAAATTCATTGGCATATGGAAATAATCATCTATATTCTCTACTGCAAGTATAGGAACACCTGCTGTAACCTTGCCAAGGATAGGAATGTTCAGCATTTCAGCTCTGCTGCCAAGCTCAGCTATCTCGAGAGCACGCGGCTTGGTAGGATCCCTCTTAAGCAATCCGTCCCTTTCGAGTTTCTGGAGATGATTGTGTACTGATGATGTGGACTTCAGGTCGACTGCAGCAGCTATTTCCCTGACCGAAGGCGGATAGCCCTTTTCTTCAGTGAATGCCAGCACATATTCATATACTTTCTTCCTGGTCTCCTTTTGAGCCATACTTGCACCTCTCTCAATTATTTACTAAATTATATCATGATACATATGGAAATACAAACAAATGTTCAGTTTTGAACATTTAGTGACGTTATTTATAACTCTCTGGATATGGTATAATCTAGTTGATGAGAGCCTTCACAGGGCGAAAGAATGACGAGGAGTGATGATATGCCAACACCACATATCAATGCAAACAAGGGTGATATTGCCGAGTCCATACTGCTTCCGGGGGACCCATTAAGGGCCAAGTTCATAGCTGAGAACTTCCTTGAAAATCCGGTACTGTACAATGAGGTCAGAGGTATCCTGGGATATACAGGTACATACAAAGGAGTACCTGTCTCAGTTCAGGGTACCGGTATGGGCATTCCATCAATCTCAATCTACGCACATGAGCTGATCCATGAATTTGGAGTTAAGAACCTCATAAGAGTGGGAAGCTGCGGAGCAATGCAGGAAAACGTCAAGATTAGAGATGTCATTATCGCAAGTTCAGCGTCCACCACATCCTCAATCAACAGGAACAGGTTCAAGGGTCTTGATTTTGCACCTACGGCAGACTTCGACCTTCTACTGGCAGCTTATAACAAGGCTATTGAAATGGGAATCAAAGTGCATGTAGGCAATGTGCTGAGCTCAGACTTGTTCTATGATGACAGCAACGCTGCGAAAATGTTCATGGATGCGGGGACCCTGGGAGTCGAAATGGAAGCAGCCGCACTATACACAGAGGCTGCACTTGCTGGGGCAAGGGCCCTTACCATACTTACTGTTTCAGACAGCCTTATTACCGGCGAGGCTACAACACCGCAGGAAAGGCAGGAGACATTCAAGGAAATGATGAAGATAGCACTAGAGGCTATAGTCGCGCTTTCAGCCAAGTAAACCTAAGGTCCGCACAATAGTGCGGGCCTTTATTGTATACAGGAGTTGAGATCATGGAAAGAGGTTCAAAGAGAGTTCTACCTTTCATTCTGAATCTGTTGGCAGGATTTTTAGTGTTCATCATATTCAGTCACATGAGGCCTTTCTTTGAAGGGACCGTGGATATTCTTGGCCGTTTTCTAGTGGCTGGTGTATTTCTTTCCTTATACTTGGTTCTTAAGGACAGAAAAAGTAAAAAGATAAACTATAGGCTACCAATGGCTTTTTTCATCGCAACTGTTGCCATATCCCTGGATATGTATCTTCCGACGAGCAGATTGCTTGTGAAAGCATTGGGGACTGACTACAGTACTCCAATGGGCCTGGCACTGGACAAGCTTGACAGCAGTCTGATTATTATACTTGCAGTAATCTTGCTCAACAAGCTTACTGGAGGATCACTAAAGGACCTTAGGCTGCAGAAAGGAAATCTGAAAAGAGGACTTTCCATAGGGATTCCATCTTTTGCAGTTGCTGCAGTCTTGTCTCCCTATATGGCCAAGCTTTTCGGAGCGTCAGGATTCAGCCTGTCTCAGATACTTGAATGGATGCCCTGGATACTTATATTTATAGCTGGAAATGCATTTAATGAGGAACTTCTGTTCAGGGGACTTTTCCTCAGCAGAATGGAACCATTCCTCGGAAGAACCCTTTCAAACCTGGTTGTTGCGATCCCATTCGTTCTCCACCATACGGGAGTAACATATACAAATGATTCTCTTATGTTCTTACTCTATCTTTTGCCTTTGGCACTTCTTTGGGGCAGGATTGCACAGGATAACGACAGCCTGATAGGATCTGTCCTTTTCCATGCAGGCACTGACATAACTGTAGCTCTGGCACTGTTCTCCAGTCTTTAGATACAGGAATTGGCCGGGCATACGTCAGTAAATCAAGCATTCGGTCACAGGCATAGCTTCTTGATTTACAAAAGGGCTTCTCGGTTTACAATTAAGGGCCACCTCCTCCTTTTGAAAGATTACAATACAAATATAATTTAAATCAACAATAATATATTGATTAACAATAAATATCGTGGTATTCTGACATTGATGAGGAGACTTTGTCTCGTGACTTAGAAACAACTTTGGGAGGTACCATGAAGAAATTAGCTATTCCTGTATTAAGGTTCGGATTCATCATTGGGGCAGGAATTGTGCTCCTGATTTGTGCTACGGTCCTGCCGGAACTGGCCGAGTTTTATGCTAAGATTGCACCTGAATGGGCATATCTAAAATTTCCTCTGCTTGCTGCGATTTACTTCACGCTGATTCCATTCATGACTGCTGTATTTTTCGCTATGAAGCTGACTTTCATCATTCAAAGGCGTGAAGAATTCTCCGCGGATGCGGTCTTCTGCCTTAAGGCTGTCAGGATTTGTGCACTCAGTCTTGCGATTATGTATATCACCGGCACTGTAATACTGTCAAGACTTGTGGATATCAGCCCGCCTATAGGTCTTCTTGTACTTTTGATTATTCTGGCTTCTGTGATGGTAGGCTCTTTTGCCGGAATCCTTGAAGAGCTTCTAAGAAAGGTCATTGGATACAAGGAAGAAATAGAGCTGACCGTTTAGGAGGTCGAGAAATGGGAATCATAGTGAATCTTGATGTCATGCTGGCAAGAAGAAAAATGAGTGTAACAGATCTGTCCGAGAAGGTAGGGATCACACTTTCAAATATGTCAAACCTCAAAACTGGGAAGGCAAGAGCGATAAGGTTCAGTACGCTGGATGCAATTTGCAGGGTTCTAGATTGTCAGATCGGGGATATACTGGAATACAGGAACGAATAGCAGGAGATTCTAAGAATAATAAATAATGGCATTGCTGCCTGCAGCAATGCCATTAAAGTATGATAGGAGTGATAATTGCTATTCTTCTGTCCCGTTTTTCAGACTGAAAAGGTATATGAATAGGGCAACGCTGCCGAATACCGCTGAAGAAATGAACGGAGCGATTGATGTCTTGCTGACAGCATAGGTTGCAACACTTGAAGAAGCAAGCACTGTGACTGAAGTGTCTGAGAATAGCTGCAAAGCAATGACAGCATATGCAATCGAACGCATGAGGTTCTTTTTCAAGGTCATCACCACCAGTTGAAATATTGCTTGTGTAAAATATTATAGCAAGATTGTTTAATTGTTTTAACAGGTTAATAGTCTTTGTCATTGACAGTTTTGACACGAATCGTGACAGAAATCATTTACAGCTCAATTCCAGTTTGTTATTATCAGATTGGAGGGGATGCAGTATGACATTTGCAGAAAAACTTGATTTTCTAATGACCCTTACAAAGACCTCTAACAGTGCGCTTGCGCAATGGTCGAACATTGATCCTTCATACATAAGCCGTTTGAGGAGAGGGGACAGGACACCTGCTTCAAACGAATCATATACCATGTCTATGGCAGCATATTTCTCGAAGAACTGCAGCCAGGATTTTCAATGGAATGCCATTGTTGAGATGATGGGCGGGACGGATTTATCCAGAAGCCTCACTGACAAGGAGACAAGAAAGGACCTCATACATAGCTGGCTCAATGAAGAGAAGCCTGCAAAGGGCAGTATGGTAAGAGGCTTTCTTGACAACATGTCGATTTCACAGCCAATGAACCTTAGCAGCGTGAGTGTGAAAGATGACGGTTCGGCCAGCCCGATACTTGAGAATGCATTGATAGCATATGGAAACCAGGGCATGAGGGAATCTGCGCGGATTTTTCTTGAAAAGGTCGTACAGTCAGGAAAGAAGCATACTTTGCTGCTATTCAGCGACCAGGATACCTCCTGGATTACAGAGGACCCTGGATTCATGAAGGAATGGGGTCAGCTGATTACAAAGGCACTTATGTCTGGCAACAGGATCAAGATAATCCATACTGTCAGCAGGAACATAGATGAGATGATGACTGCCATAAGGGCATGGGTTCCTCTCTACATGACAGGAGCCATAGAACCTTTCTATTATCCGAAGATAAGGGATGGACTGTTCAAGCGTACTTTGTACGTTGCACCAGGTACAGCAGCCGTATCTTCAGCTGCTATGGGAAGCGACCTATCGGATACTTCGCTATTTATAGTTACAGATGAGGTATCCGTCGCCAGCTTTGAACGGGAATATTTAAGATATTTAAATATGTGCAAACCGCTAATGAAAATATATAAAAAGAATGACACCTCGGAATTCTCGAGGGACCTCCTTGATTTTGAGGCTTCAAACAGCAATGTGAGGGTCGAGGGACCACCCTCGATATATACTCTTCCGCTTGAAACAGTTGAAAGGATAATAAGCAACATTGGCACATTTCCCAAACAGGACATCCTTGATTTAATGCAAAGCAGGGCTGAATTGTTCGAAAGGAACATAATTGTCAATGAGTATATGCACCAGGTCATACTCCCTGATATTGATGCTGTCAGGGGAGGCAATGCCGAAGTAGTGATTTCCGATTATTTCTGTGGGAGTCCGATTTATTACACAGTTAGAGACCTTACCGAGCACATCCAAAATATAATAAGGTACCTCAAAGATTTCAGCAACTATCATGTCAGGGTCATCGAAAGCAGTGAGAATAGGGGATACATTCTCTATGCCAAAGAGGATAGGGGAGTCCTTGTAAGCAAGACAAGCCCACCGTCAGTTACCTTCATCATGAATGAATCGAACCTGACTGCAGCATTCTGGGATTATCTTGACAGGAAAGCATATCCTGGCTGGATGACAGCAGCGAGCAAAGCTGAAACCATAGCTACCCTTGAAAAATATATTGAATCACTGAATATGTAAAAAAAGAGACTATGCCCTGGTTCAAAAAGGCATAGTCTCTTTTTTTTATGATTCGCTGCTCTCGGGATCCTGCGATTCATCTCCCTGATTTTCAACCTCTGACTGGATTGAAGTCTCTGCATGTTTATCTGATCTGCTCTCAATGAACTTAGCTGCATCATTAAGCACAAAGCTTAGAAGGGCTATGCCAGAGGCGGCCATAAGATAGTACATGGGCACATCGGTAGAAACAAACTTGAAATACCCAATTCCGATGCTTGTTAATATGCCTATAAAATATACAGCCATGGCATAGAACAGGTACTTGGTCAACATTGATGACAACTTGAAAAATCTGATCAAAATAATGCCTCCTTGAAAATAATACAATTTAAGTATAAATCAGCTATGTGACAATCATATGTCAGAATAAGAAACAGCGGAACTAACATCAATTGCAACGGAATATGTATGCAAGATATTGATTCATAAGGAGAGGGGAGTGGGGGAGAACCAACCAATTTATAACTACATATCATAAATTATGTAAAGCTAATGTAAAAATATAAAGTTCATAACCACTATATGTTGTGGTTATGAACTATTAATCATAACAAGATTATTAATTGAGGGTATAATGCGAAATGTATGATGGAATTTCAGTAATGCATAAATGCTATTAAAAATTGGATATTATTCATTTTCATCGGCAAGTGGATTTAGGTTAACAGCCTCCCTGAGATCTTCATTATCGACGTGTGTATAGATTTGGGTGGTCGATACATTCTCGTGTCCAAGTATCATCTGAAGGCTTCTTATATCAACTTTTCCATGTTTGTACATGAGCGTTGCTGCAGTATGCCTCAATTTATGTGGTGTATAATGGTTGTCAAAAAGACCGGCGCCTCTAATATGCTTCTTGACCAGAACCTCTACAGTGCGCTTGTTTATCGGTCTTAGATGTGTGGAAATGAAAAGGTAATCCTTGTTAGCATCAGGAATCTGTTTCTTTTCACGTACAGGAAGATATTGGTTGATGCTGTTGATGCATGCCTGATTGAGGTATATAACTCGTTCCTTGTTTCCTTTGCCGATTACAGTCAGGGTATCATTCCTTATTTTGCTGATCCTTATGTTGACCAGCTCTGACAGACGCATACCACAGTTCAGAAAAAGCGTGAGGATGCAGTAGTCCCTGTGATAGTTTATGTTTTCCTTGTCCATTGACCTTAGTAGCGATCGGCTCTGGTCCAATGTCAGGTATACTGGATTTCGCTTCTTGATTTTAGGGCTTTCTAGCTCAGCAGTCGGATCTTTGTCGACTATACGGGCTTTTAGATTCAGGTATTTGAAGAAAGTTTTGATACAGGCCGTTTTTCTTGCTCTGGCATAAGCTGAATTCATACGCTTTTTGTCTGCAAATGAAAGGAATGCATATATATCTGACAAAGAAATCAGTTTCAGGAAATCATCGTCAATATCGCTTATATCTATGTTTTCGAATGGAACGTCAGCTGCGACCAGATGTCTGTATCGTTTAAGAAATCTTAGGAAAAGTCCCAGGTCATATCTGTATGCATCTATGGTACTGTCTGATTTTCCGCGTATGGTGCTTGAATAATTCAGAAAATCCATTACGCGCTGTGGATATGGATCAAAATACATGTTATTTTCGTTACTCATGATCTCATCCTTTCAACGGATTTCGGCAGGGGGATTTGGGCTATTTTTAATGTATTTTCTTCTACAGCTTTAATTCTAGCATAAAATATTCGCGAAATCTACATTTCGCGAAATAAATTATATTTTGAGAAATGGCCCTCTCTACCCCTGTCCTGATAGAAAAAGCCATAAGCTTACTCTGATTTAGCGATTTTTCTGAGGTTCGTACCATCGAGATTCACTGCATTAAGTGCCCTGTCATCTTCATTGGTAAGAAAATATGCGGAACTTCCAGCTATGTTGAAGCTTGCGCCAGCAAGCTTTGCTAACATTGCGTCATTTTTACCATCAAAGTCTGCTACATACAGTCCCTGATCACTCTTGTCCTTGGTCCTGCCATTTGTGAAGTAATAAAGCTTTCCATTAGCTATGAGCATATAATCCATACTCTTCTCGAACAATGTGACTGTGTTTTTACCAGTTGCATCACTTCTTCTGATAGTTGAACTTCCGTCAATCACAGTCTCATAGAAAATAGATCCATCTCCAACTGCGAAGGTCTTGAACAGAGCCTCTTCAACGACCCTTTCAGGTGTGCCTCCGTTTACTGGCAGCCTGTACACATATCTGCTGTAATCTGATGAATCCTTGTTTAGGTCGCTGCTGTCAAAGTATATATGATCATCGTATATCTGGAATCCGTTCCAGACTTCTTCAACTAGTTTTGTTACTTCAGTACCGTCGTATCTGATTCTGCTGAGGACTCCGTCATAATCAGTGAAATACAGATACTCATCATAGAGAAGCAGCTGTGTTGCGTCACCTTTCCTTATTTCCTTCTGCTCCATGGATTTAAGGTCTAGTGACATTATTGCGGATGAATCATAGTTAAAAAAGAACAAATGTTCACTTTTGGCGTTCAAGCCACTGCAGGTACCTTTTAGCAAGAGTTCAGTAATTCCTGAATCATCTGTCTTCAGAATGTTCCCTTCCATGATCCTGTCCAGATGGTAAACATCACCGTCAAGCTCAACTGCCATACCGTAGGCTGCTGAATTCGCCGGGTTTGTGCCAAGACCTCCCAGCTTTAGTTCAGACTTTGATTTGGTTGTTTCTGTGGGCTTAGCGCTTCCTTTCGGAGTGTTCCCTGTCGTTGGAGCAGTCTGATTGGAATTGCCAGAACATGCTGTTGAAAGGAACAGGCCAAGTACCAACATGCCTGAAATAATTCTTTTTGTCATATGATTAACACATCCCCTGAAGTATTTGGACTAATTATATT
>DIWI01000083.1 GCA_002428415.1 Clostridiaceae bacterium UBA6110 | reverse complement strand
CCGGTAAGTATGCTCTCTTCCCAAGAATCTCGTGACTTCAGTCATGAGAGTTTCAATTTGGTTGCACCCGTCACCTTCGTGACTTCCATGCAATTGGCTCCGGAGACTACGACAAACAATATTTTGAAGACCTAGGATTTTCGCGGAGGCTGCTTACTTCCGGGATCCTTTTAATGAGAATTTGCATAGTAGAAGCCGCCTGAGAAATTTCTCAGGCGGCTTCTACTAATAATCAAATGGAAGTCACCGACCGACACCAGGTGAATTCTGGCGTGATGTCGGTTCACATTCAAGTGGTAAGGTATTACTTACTTGCTCATAGGATTCATAACCAGTGAAATTACCATGGTAGCGACACTCATTATTGCGATTGCTCCACCGGGAGCACTGTCCAGATAATAGGAGAGGACGAGTCCTGCAATGACATCTATTACGCTAACAGCAACTGCAATGGCGAGTGTCCTTGTGAAGCCTTTACGGAACTGCATGGCTGATGCAACAGGGAGGACAATCAGGGAAGATATGACAAGTATTCCTGTTATCCTTATCGATACTGAGATTGAAGCTCCCATCAGCAGAGCGAAAATGTAGTTCACGGTCTTGACCCTTATGCCGGAAACCTTAGCTCCATCCTCGTCGAAGGTTGAGTAAATGAGCTCATTGTAGAACCTCGCCACAAGAAGGCTCGATGCAATGGTAACAGCAAGGACCAGGATAAGGTCTTCGCGTGTAACTGTCAGTATGCTTCCGAAGAGGTATTGGGTGATGCTGGCGCTTGCGCTGCCGCTTGAAACCAGGATTATTGCTATACCGACGCTTAGTGTCATTACAACTGACATGAGTATCTCGGAATACCTCTTGAACGAGTCACGCATGTATTCGATCATCACCGCCGCAAGGGTGGTGAATATTACAGATGTTATGGTCGGATGTATGCCGATGACAAGGCCTATTGCGACTCCGGCGAAGGATGAATGGGCAAGTGTGTCACCTATCATCGAGAATCTCCGAAGCACCAGAAATATGCCTATAATCGGACAGAGCAGGGCAATAAGGAAGCCTGCCGCAAGGGCGTTCTGCATGAATGGAAGTGAAAGCATCACAGCACCTCCTTGCTGAAGAACAGCATGTTGTCAACGTCCTCGTGCTGGATATTCCTCTTGAATGTAGCTATGTCGTAGATCGCACCCTTCTGTTCACCCATCCTCAGAATGTAGTCCGAGTTGTGGATGGCGGCAGAAATGTTGTGTTCGACGGCAACTATGGTGACGCCTCTGTCCCTCAGTTTCTTGAGGATTTCCCTTACTTCCTTCTGGCTTCTTATGTCCATTCCTGTAGAAGGCTCGTCGAGTACTATGACTTCAGGATTGCCGAGGAGTGCCCTTCCAATGAATACTCTTTGCTGCTGTCCACCTGAAAGGTCACCGATGAGGGAGTGCTTCTTCTCAAGCATGGATACGTCATTAAGGGCCTTGTCTATCCCGGACCTGTCCTTCTGGCCGAGAGCGTGCAGGTGTATCCTGTACACCTCTTCAACTGTTATGGGGAACTGGGAATTGAAGCTCTCCATCCGCTGTGGAACATAACCGATCCTGTCAGTATTGATTTCTATCGAACCTTCAGTCGGCTTCAGCAGTCCCAGCGCAAGCTTCACGAATGTGGACTTGGCTGAGCCGTTCTCACCTATGATCGAGGTCAGCCTTCCTTTAGGAATCTTGAGGTCAAGGTCCTGTATGAGATATGGCTCTGCTCCTGAATAAGAGAAGGAGAGTCCCTTTGCTTCTATCATGAAAGCCTCCGGATATGATTATAAAGATTTGTATGCCTGAACTTGACAACAGGCATCCATGCTTATATTATATTCATTGATGCGAATCATTTGCAACCAATGGAGGTTAGTTTTGAAAAGAAAGTTTAAGATAGCGGCAGTAGCACTCGCTGCCATGGCAGTTTTTACAGCATGTTCAGGAGACAAGAACGCTGACAGCGGGAAGATAGCTGTCTCCACATCGATAAATCCGGTACACCAGATTGTGACCATAATCGGAGGAGACAAGGTAGAAGCATCGAGAATGGTACCTGCGGGAAGCGAAGCTCATGACTTCGAGCCTACAATAAGGGATATGGAGACTCTATCCAAGTCCAAAATCCTCTTCATAAGCGGACTCGGCATGGAGCCCTGGGCTGATAAGGCCAAGGAGACAACGGGAGCAAAGGACCTGGTTACAGCTGAGCTTTCCGAAGGGATTGAGCTTATTCATCTTGATGAGGAGGACCATGAGGAAGGGGAAGAGGTGGAGCACGAGCATGGGGACTATGACCCGCATGTATGGCTGAGCCTTGACGCTCTGGTAACAATGGCGGAGAATGCAGAGAAGGCTCTAAGCGCTGCAAGCCCTGAAAATGATGAGTACTTCAGGCAGAATCTTGAAGCCTTCAGGAAGGATGTCCTGGAGCTTAAGAGTGAATATATTCCGAAGTTCGCTGCGTATCAGGGGAAGGCCTTTGTAACAGGCCATGCGGCCTTCGGGTACATGTGCAGGGAGCTGGGACTTGTGCAGATGTCAGTAGAAGGACCGTTCCAGGAAGGTGAGCCGACTCCGAAGAAGCTGGAGGAGCTCATAGCCTTTGCCAGAGTGAACAGCATAAGTACCATATTCCTGGAGGAGCAGGCTTCGCCCAAGGTGTCAGAGACTCTTGCCAGGGAAGTTGGAGCTGCTACAGAGACACTTAACCCGCTTGAGTCTGAAGGAGACCTTCTTCAGACCATGAAAGAGAACTACGACAGGATACTTAAGAGCATGGAATAGGCCAGCTTAGCGGATAAGCTGAAGTACTATGAAAAAATGACATATGGGGAGGGGAATTGTATTCCCCTCCCCATATTGATATAATTATAGTCAATGGTTATATACAAGTATTAACAACATCAACAACACAGGGAGGTCTGGAATTTGGAAAAGATACCGTCAAGAAACGAAGTGGACGACAGACACAAATGGAGACTCAATCTGATTTTCGCATCAAATGCGGATTTTGAGGAAGAGCTGAAGGCAGTAAAGGCAGAAGCGGGAGTCCTTTCAAGCTACAAGGACAGGCTGGCTGACAAGGAAGCGCTTCTCGGATATCTTAAGGACTATGAAACCTATGGAAGAAGGCTGGAGAAGCTTTACTCATATGCACACATGAAATCGGATGAGGATACGACGAACGGAGAACAGCAGGTGCTGCTCGCCAAGGTTTCTGAGTATTATTCCGAGCTTATGGCAATTACCTCGTGGTTCGTTCCTGAAATACTCGCCCTTCCGGATGAGAGGCTGAATGAATACCTCACTGACCCGGACCTTGAGCTTTACAGGTTCCACATAGAGTCCATAGCCAAGGACAAGCCTCATGTGCTCTCAAAGGAAAGGGAGGAGCTCCTTGCCAGCCTCGGGGATTCCCTCAGCGCACCTGAGAAGATATACAACATGTTCTCCAATGCTGACCTGACATTTGGAAATGTGAAGGATTCTGAAGGCAACGAGCATCAGCTTACAGAAGAGAAATACAGGAATTTCATCCAGTCCAAGGACAGGGAGCTTCGGAAGAACTCATTCCTTGAGCTCTTCACCACATACGGAAAATATAAGAACACACTTGCACAGACCCTGACTTCAAGCATGAAGGTGTTCAACATCGACTCGAAGCTCAGGAAATACATTTCACCTGTTGAAAGGGCACTTTCACCGAACAACATACCTGAAGCGGTATTCCACAACAGCATAGGCACAATAAATGAAGGCCTTAAGGAGCTCCACAGGTATGTGGACATAAAGAAGAAGCTTCTTGGGCTGGACGAAATCCACATGTACGACCTGTACGTGCCAGTCATTGACATCCCTGAAAAGAAGATATCCTTTGAAGAAGGAGTGGCCATGTCCCTTGAAGGGCTGAAGCCGCTTGGAGAGGAATATCTTTCAATATTCAGGGAAGGCATTGAAGGCGGATGGATAGACATATATGAGAACAAGGGAAAGAGGAGCGGAGCCTATTCATCGGGCTGCTTCGATACCATGCCGTACATACTTCTCAACTACCATGACGACCTGAGGGATGTATCCACTCTCGTACACGAGATGGGGCACTCCATACACTCCTATTATTCAAGGAAGACTCAGCCGTACATCTATGCCGGCTATACCATATTCGTGGCGGAGGTCGCTTCCACTACCAACGAGAAGCTGCTTATCCACCACCAGATAGAGACTGAGACTGATGAGAAGAGAAAGCTTTACCTCATCAACCAGGAGCTTGAGCAGATAAGGACAACCGTGTTCAGGCAGCTGATGTTCGCTGAGTTCGAGAAGATCACCCATGAGTCACTCATTGGAGGTACGCCTCTTACAGGTGACGACCTTAACAGGATCTGGCTTGACCTCAACAGAAGGTATTTCGGGGAGGGAATTGTCCTTGACAAGGAAATCGAGAGCGAGTGGTCAAGGATACCTCATTTCTACAGCGACTTCTACGTGTACCAGTATGCAACAGGCTATGCGGCAGCAAGTGCGTTCTGTGACATGATCCTTGAGGGCAGGGAAGGTGCGGTTGAAAAGTACCTTGGGTTCCTGAAGGCAGGTGGAAGCGGCTATCCTGTGGATGTGCTGGCCTCTGCCGGCGTTGATATGACCTCAAAGGCACCTCTCGAGGCGACGGTAAAAAGGTTTGCCGAGCTCCTCGACATGCTTGAGGAAGTTGTGTACTAAATATTAATTTACTGAAAAGAAAGGGCCTAAGGGTCCTTTCCTTGTTTATAAGCAGTGTCTTATAGGCTAATATAGAATATATACAGGAGTAACGATATGAGTGTAGGATTTATGAAAGCGGTACTGGACCGCCTGGTTGACAAAAAAGGCTTTAGCCTGGATGTCTTTCCCTCCTATGACAGGGAGCTGGGCTATTATGCATACAGGGAAAGAGGAGGCTTCATGAAGGCTGTAATTTTCTCGCGTGAAGGCGAGGAGGAGCAGCAGCTTTTGTCATTCGATGAATTCGCAAACTTCAAAGGAGTCAGCTTCGATATAATAAACCTGGTGTTTGCTGAGAGAGGCTACCAGGGCTCAGGCATTTCCCGCAGCGGGTACCATGAAGGTACGATTGATCCTGAGGGCAATCTAAGGCTGCCTGATGAGGAAACGCTGTCCCTGTTCACTGAGGAGAAGAAGGGCACGAGGCCGCTGACACTGAGGGATATGGCTGGTTCGGCACCGGTGACGATGGGGCTGATAGCTGTGAATATCATGATATTCGCCGCATCTGCATTCCTGTCACAGTCCACTGAAATCAACGTTTATGTGCTGATATACCTTGGAGCCAAGTTCAATCCGCTGATAGAGCAGGGAGAGTGGTGGAGGCTGGTGACTTCAGCATTCCTGCATGGTAACCTCATGCATATCCTGTTCAACATGTATGCGCTATACAACATCGGGCCGTTCCTTGAAATGAGGCTGAAGAAGGTCAGGTATACCTCCATCTACTTCATTTCAGCGATAACGTCTGGTCTTCTGAGCTTCTTTTTCACACCAAGCGTTTCAGTCGGAGCGTCCGGTGCCATATTCGGACTGCTCGGTGCATTCCTTGTCCTTGCCCTTAGAAGCAAGGAGAAGGTCATGAGAAGGGCGCTATCAAACATTTTGTTCATTATCGGCATAAATCTGATGATCGGGTTTGCCGGAAGCGGAGTAATAGATAATTTCGGTCATATAGGAGGTCTCCTGGGAGGAATAGCATCATCGCTGGTGCTTGCCGGTAAGGGACCTAAAAGCGAGTGAGGAGTGAATATGATGAAAGTGACGTCAGTGACTACGACCATGAGGGCTGAAGACCTTCTTCACGACCTGAGGGTAATGGTGGAGCCAAAGGTACCAGGACTGGTATTCGACACGGTGGAGCTTGAGGACAGCTCCATACTTGTAAAGGGCAGCTATAAATATGGAATCAGCATACCGTTCCTTGGAAAGATAAAGATACTTGATGTGTCTGACAATGTGGTAACCCTTAAGATCGCACAGGTTAAGGTCCTGAAGATCGGGATACCGAAATTCATACTTTCGATTGCTTCCAAGACGGCTGCAGGCAAGGCAAAGGAAATGGGGATAAAGTATGCCGATGGAGCCCTGAAGGCTAACATATCGAGCATTCTTTCAACCGTTCCGCATGTAGGGCTTACGGTTGACCATATCATCATGCAGGATGGGCTGCTGTCTCTTTCGATTGCAGACATTTCTGCAGACATCGATGCGATGCAGGCTGAATCCAATAAGGATAAGGAAGCTGAGGAAAGGGCTGCAAGAGAGAAGGAAGAAAAGAGGATCGCAGAATTCAACAGAAGGCTTTCAGTCATGGATAGGACCAGGGACAGCTACACTGACTTCAGGGACACCCTTCATAAGAAGACTCCGGAAGGTGCCAGAAAGTACTTCAAATATGCCATGGCATTGCCTGATATCTATGTACTGGCGTACAGGCTGCTGAAGGACAAGAGGGTATCGAAGAGGGACAAGGCCATAATATCTGTAACGCTCGGATATCCACTTTTGCCATTCGACCTGCTGCCTGACAGGATTCCACTGGTGGGAGCAGTTGACGACATTGCCCTCATAACCTTCGGCGTGAACCATATAATGAAGAGAATTCCGATTCCTATAATCGTCCAGCATTGGCAGGGTGACCTCAAGACCCTTAAGCTTATCAGGGACAACGTACCGACAATAATGTCCTTTACACCGGGAAAGACCCTGGACAAGGCATACGGAATCATCGATTCGAAGCTCGAACAGACCAGGAAGTCGTACCTGGCTGACGAGGCCTACCTTACTCCGGAAGGCGATGTCAAGCCTATCGACCTTGAGCCGATATTCAGGAAGGTAATCGATGAGGAGCCAGGAATGCCGGTTAGCCTTGCAGAAATCAAGGACGTATAGTAACATTGATTCAAGAAGGAATCCGGGCCGTGGATAGCATCCACGGCCCTTTGAGGTGGAAGTTTTGGGCAAGTTTTATGGAGTAATCAACGGACATTCGAAGGAGCCAAGGATATTCACGGAGTGGAGCGAGGCGAAGAAGGAAGTCACCGGGGCAAAGGGAGCGCTGTATAAGGGCTTTTTGACATTGGCAGAGGCTGAGGAGTTCATAGGGATGAAGAAGGATACAGAATCCCCGGATGACGGGCTCACGATTTATGTGGACGGCAGCTTCGAGCTTGAGACTGGGAGATATGCATACGGGATGGTTGTCGTCTCAGGGGACGAAGAGATACATTCCGAGGGCTACGCGATGAAAGGCGAGTTCAGTTCCATGAGGAACGTTGCAGGAGAGGTGCTTGGAGCAATCAAGGCCATGGAGTATGCCATGAGGAACGGTCACAGGAAACTGCACCTGTATTTTGACTACCAGGGCATCGAGTCATGGGCCATAGGTACGTGGAAACGCAACAATGCTCTGACCATGGGCTACCACGAACACTACAGGAAGCTTTCAGGAGACCTGAAGGTAGTATTCCACAAGGTCAAGGGGCATAGCGGCAACAGATTCAATGACAGGGCAGATGAAATGGCGAAAATGGCCTTCAGGAAATGATGGACCTCTCAGGTTTACTCATTTGTTCTGTAAGGGCATTGTGTTAGTCATAAAAGTATTATCATATTGAATTGAAGTACTGCTTTCTGTATGAAAGAGCAGGCGGCTTCCTTGGAAATCCCTTTTCAAAAGCGTATAAAATGGAGTTTTTTGGGCTATACAGCGAATTTTATTAAAGAATTCTATATTTCGATTAATTTCTAGTATTTTTTGAATCTGTTTATATGTTATAATAAAAACAGATTTTATTTGTGTTGGGAGATATTTATTATGGAAGTATTGGCTTTAGGGGAGAAAATCAAAAAACGAAGAAAAGAACTGGACATGACACTCAAGGATGTCGCAGGCGACAGGGTTACTCCTGGACAGATAAGCCTTGTTGAGTCTGGAAAATCAAACCCCTCCATGGATCTGCTCGAATATCTGGCTGCAACCCTGGATGTTTCAGTGGAATACTTCATGGAATCTGAGGTCACGCAGGCTGAGACAATCTGCAAATACTACAACAGGATGGCGGAGATAAACCTCACCCATGGGGATATAGACAAGGCTCTGTCGTTCATAGACAAGGCAGACAAATTCGTGGACAAGTACAACTTAAGCCTTGCGAAGGCCAGGAACCTTTTTCTTCGTGGAGTTTACAAGACACGGATGAAGGAGTACGAAGAGGCATACGACTACCTGTTCAAGTGCAACCTGATTTATTCCTCCATAAACTATTATGAGGGATTTCTTGAGAATTTCATGTTTGCGGGAAAAAGCTTCCTCGATTTTGACTCAATTCCGCTTGCTCTAAGCTACTTCCATAAGTCTGAATCGCTGTTCAAGGAAGAAATCATAACCGACGAGTTTTTGCTCGGGAAGGTCTACTTTTACCTTGCGATGGGCTATCAGAAGACTGGAAAGATTGAAAAGGCAAAGGAGTACACCAGGCTTTGCAGCGATAAGTTTGAGAAGCTCAGTGACAGGATAGGTTATGGAAACCTGCTAACCGCTCTGGCTGAGGATTACGAGGCCAAAGGCAACCTGAAGGAAGCGCTCACATATTCCTCCATGGCGCTGAACCTGTTCAGGGACTATGACTCGGAAAAGGAATATGCAATGATGGAGCAGAGCCTTGGAGACCTATATATGGGCTTTGAGGACTATGATGAGGCCCTTGGACATTTCATGAGAGCCAAGGACATTTATTCGATGACATCTGACAGGAGATACAATGACATACTTCTGTCGATAGTGGAATGCCAAGCTTATCTTGGAAGGCACAGTGACAGCCTGGATACCATGAAATTCCTGGAAAAGATATTTGAAGAGGACGACAGTCTCGGCAATCTTCATCTATACAGGCTCAAGGCCAAGGTGCAGAGCATGATGAAGAACCACAGGGAAGCGCTTAACAACCTGATACTTGCAGCTCAGCTTGCAAAGAGCAAAGGATACAAGGACGAGGAAGCTGAGATTCTGATCCTCCTTTCCAAATACTATCTGGAGCGCGGTAAGACTGAAGAATCCGAGGGGTACCTTGACGAGTCTGTGAGCATCCTGAATGATTTAAGCGGGGATAGATGAAATGGATATACTGACGACTGGCGAAAAGATAAAAAGGGCAAGAATACAGAAGGATATGACGCTTAAGGACCTCTGCGGCAAGGAAATATCAGTTTCCAAGCTCAGCACTATCGAGAACAGCAAGGTTCAGGCTGAAGAGTGGATACTCAAGCTCATAGCCAAGAGGCTTAACCTTGACGTGGAATACCTTAAGAAGGACATGGTACAGGAGATATCGGACGAGCTTAAAAGCCTTGATTCAAAAAGATCTTCAGGCTCATATGAGGATGAGGTCAGGGACCTTATAATGATCGCTAACCAGAACGGCCTTTATTCACAGGCCTTCATGGCAAGGCTTCAGCTCATTGACTACTATATGGCGAAAAACAAGACCGAGCTGCTGACTGTGGAAATATCCAACCTCTACAAGACGCTCATCAGGGTAGTCAACAAGGAGACGCTATATCTCTATATCTATACAATGGCGAAATACCTTATCCATACAAGGGAATACTACAATGCTGCAGTATATCTCCAGAACCTGATGGACCATTTCAATGAACTGCCTGAGTCCATGACGAATGATGTGAAGCTTCAGATACCATACATGCTAATGCAATGCTATGTGTACACCAGGCAATACGAAAGGGCTTCGAAGTATGCAGCCAGCGTAAAGGCGCTGATGGACAAGACAGACAGCAAGGTAATACTCGGGGAGATACATCTGCTGTTCTTCATACTTAACACCACCGGAGACCTTGAGAGCGATGCTGCTGCTGACTACTCGAAGGTCAACAACTATCTTGCTGATTATCCGGAGCAGCTTGCAACTGCAAAGTTCATTCTGGCAATCAACATGATCGAGAGCGGCAAGAGCAAGGAAGGCTACAGGGAGCTTGAGAAGGCTGCTGAAATATTCCCGAAGGACAGGCTGGGTGAAAGTACTGAGCTCCTGATGTCGGCAATGGAGATCTTCGCTGAGAACAAGCTCTATGACGAGGCTGACAAGTATATAGACATGCTGGTCAACTCAGCGATAGAGAACGGAGATACAGACTTCATGCAGAAAGCATACTATTACAAGGGAATGCTACTCGGCAGAAAAGGAAAGTACGACCAGGCTGAAACATACATGAGCGTATCCCTGGACCTCCTGATGAAGAAGGGCAGATCCAAAGAGCTCTCAGAAAGATACAAGGACCTGGGAAAGATATACTACCAGATGGGGAACAAGCAGGAAGCCATCAAGTACCTGTCAATGAGCGTGTCAGCCGGGTAAGTGAGTTGTTGAATCAAGTGCAATATAAAATGGAAGGAGGGATATGTCCTCCTTCCATTTTATTTGCCGGAAATGCATCTCCGGGGTCTTAGATTCCACTGAGCCTGACTTACTGGACCTTGTCGTCTTCCTTAACTTCACGATAGCCTTCGGGTCCGTATCCGTCATCTTTAGGAACATAGCTTCCGCCTGCTTTCCTGTAGGCCGGGCCTTCGTTCTTTCTTTCAACTCTCGGTCCTTCGGAATGCTCCTGCCTTTTCCACGGGTCTTCCTTTACTTCAGGACCGTATGACTTGTCCTGCCTCTCATTTATCAGTTCCTTGTCACAGTCAGGCATCAGGACCGCAAGTATGACATAGAGGATGAGCAGCGGGAAAATCTCTGTGAATATAGCGACTATAACGAAGCCGATCCTCAGGATCGTAACATCGATGCCCAGGTAATCAGAAAAGCCTGCCAGCACTCCGCTCAGCATCCTTCTGTCTCTGTTCTTGCACAATTTTCTGTCCATTGCATTCCACTCCTTTACTACATCTTGATTATATTGGCTCTTCGTTAAAACCATATTAAAATACATGTGAAAATAAAATCAAATGCTGATTGATCTTTTTTGAGCTTTGTCAGAAGGTGAAAAAATAAGTGCGTTTTTGAGATCAGCATCAGGATTGCATGGAACCGCTGACAATAGAAATGTCTTATCATGTACAGTAAAATGGCGCTAATGTGAATCATCTGGTAAAATGTAGCTGAAACATCGCTAAAGGGGTGCATTACAATGGAGCTTTACCACAGGGACAGAGACAAGCTGTCGTTCGAAACCAGGATCAGGAGTGTCGGAGCTATGGACGGGAAGGTATATCTGACCCTAAATGAGAGCTGGTTCTATCCGGAAGGCGGAGGCCAGCCTGCGGACAAAGGCACAATAAACGGAAGGGAAGTATTGTCCGTAGTAAGGAAAGATGGGGATGTCTTCCATGAGTTGGCAGAATATGCCGGACTGACGATAAACATGCCGGTCTCATGTGTGATTGACCGTGATGCCAGAGAGGACCACAGCGCCCAGCATACAGCCCAGCACCTGCTTTCAGCAGTGCTGTCGGATAGCTTTGGTGCAAACACGGTTGGCTTCCATCTCGGGGTGAAGCATACGACCATCGATACGGACAGGCTTCTATCTGATGAGGAGCTAAGGATCGCAGAGGAGAAGGTTAACATGGCGATCATGGAGAACCTGAAGGTCACTGAGCTTATGACTGATATTGGCGGACTCAGGGATATCGCACTCAGGAAGGAGACTAACCTGACCTCCGGTATAAGGATAGTCAGAATCGGAGATATCGATTCCTCTGCCTGCGGTGGAACACATATAGATTCCCTCGGGAAGCTCCTGATACTTAGAATAGCAAAATCAGAAAAATACAAAGATGGCTCAAGGATCTGGTTCTATGCAGGAAAGCGAGCCTACGGATACATCCTTGAGTCTGAAGACATATTAAAGACTCTGAGGAGAGAACTCATGGCCGGGAACGATGAGCTGCCCTTCAGGGTAGTGAGCCTTATCCAGGATAAGGAGGAGCTCGAGAGGAAGAACGAAGAGCTTTCGGACTATCTTGCTGAAGCAGTAGCTGATTCCTATACTGAGGATTTCGTGGTGACTTCATCCAGGTTCGATCCCGAGGTCATCAGGAAGATCGGTGAAGCCCTTGCTAAGAGAGGAAAGATTGCAGTGCTTTATCGCGAGGAGGATTTCAGGGTATATGCATTCACCGGAGAAAAGGCACATGCGGGAAAGCTGTTTTCTGAGGCCAAAGAGGGATACGACTTCAGGGGTGGCGGAGGAAGGTCAATGGCGCAGGGCTATCTGAAGGACGAGACTGAGCTGCACGGATTCATATCAAGGATATACGAATCCCTTCTCAGGCTTGAGGTTTGACCTGTCTTATGGTACATTTAGGTTTAGTTAATTTTGAGGTCAGGAGAATAATATGGAATCATACCTGGACAATGCAGCAACAACAAAGCCTTCAAAGGCTGTAATAGAAAAGGTCTGTTCATCGCTCGGCGAAGTTTGGGGAAATACTAGCTCACTTCACAGAGTTGGAATGGCCGCAGATGATGCGGTCTCTGAAGCAAGGGCAATAATTGCATCCGGCATCGGGGCGCAGAAGGAGGAGATCATCTTCAATGCCTCCGCATCAGAGGGGAACAACCAGGTGATAAAATCCTTCATAAGGGAAGGAGCACATTTTATAACCACATCCACTGAGCACCCAAGCGTGATGAGGTCCATCGAATACGCTGAAAGGTGTGGTGTCGAGGTTACAAGGCTTAAAGCGGACAGGTTCGGGAACCTGGATATTGATGAGTTCAGAGAGTCACTTAGGAAGAACACATCGCTGGTATCTGCAATGATGGTGAACAACGAGACAGGAGCGATCAATCCGATTGATGAGATTGCCTCTGTCATAACGGAATCTGGCTCCAGAGCCAGGCTTCATGTCGATGCGGTCCAGGGTCTCATGAAGCTTCCGATAGATGTCAGGAAATCCGGGATAGACTTCATGACTGCATCAGCTCACAAGGTCCATGGACCGAAGGGCGTCGGAATGCTGTATGTAAGGAAGGGCTTGAAGCTTGAATCCCTTATCCATGGCGGAAGCCATGAGATGGGCATGAGAGCGGGAACCCTGAATGTTTCAGGTATCCTCGGATTCGCTGAGAGCATCAGGGAGATGAGCCCGAAAATAGATGAACACTACATCAGGGCATATCAGCTGAAGAAAAGGCTTTATGAAGGACTGACCCAGGTTGACGGGATTGTCGTGAACTCGCCGCTGGAATATACATCACCATACATACTTAGCATATCAGCACCTTTCTTAAGAGGTGAGGTGCTCCTCAGGTATCTGAGCGAAAAGGGAGTATGTGTTTCCACTGGATCCGCATGCTCGTCAAACAGCACCAAGGACAGCCATGTGCTTTCAGCAATGGGACTGTCCCAGAAAGAAATAAAGGGAAGCGTGAGGCTTTCCCTGTCAACATTCACGTCAGATGATGAAATAGAATATGCGCTTGAAGCGATGAAGGAAGCATTCAGCTTCCTCAGGAGGAAATAAAGTTTTGAATGAATTGTTACTTGTAAAATATGCTCCTGAAATATTCCTTAAGGGTCTTAACCGAGGGAAGTTCGAACAGAAGCTGAAATCGAACATTAAGAATGTTCTGAAGGGTGAGGAATACGAATTTGTGACGGACCAGAACAGATGGTTCATAAAGGGGCCGGAAGCCGAAAGGTTGCTCGAGAAGACTGCAAGAGTCTTCGGGGTCGCTGAGGTCTGCCTTGTCAGAGAGACGGAAAGGACCATGGAAGGCATGGCTGAACTGGCGGTTCAGGTAGTCGCTTCTTATCCCAAGGGAAGCACCTTCAAGGTTGAGACGAAGAGAGCCGACAAGAAGTTTCCGATGAATTCCATGGAAGTCAGCATGGAGCTGGGCGGAAGGATCCTTGACGCACTTGAGGGTTACACAGTGGATGTCAGAAAGCCGGACATAACCGTCAACGTGGAAATAAGGGACAAGGCATATGTCTATTTGAAGAGAGTAAGGGCTGCGCAGGGCATGCCATATGGTATGAACGGAAGCACGATGCTCATGCTTTCGGGAGGGATAGACTCGCCTGTTGCCGGATATCTGATGGCGAAGAGGGGCATAGAAGTCCATGCCATCTATTATCACAGCCATCCGTACACTTCAGAGAGGGCAAAGGATAAGGTCAAGGAGCTGGCAAGGATACTTTCTGGCTACACAGGAGCCATAAGGCTTCATGTCGTGCCTTTCACAGAGATCCAGATGGCGATCATGGAGAAATGCCCCGAGGATGAGCTTACCATAATAATGAGAAGGTTCATGATGATGTGCGCATGCAGCCTGGCTGAAAAGCTTGGAATACATTCCGTAACTACAGGGGAGAGCATAGGTCAGGTGGCTTCACAGACCATGGAGAGCATTGTGGTTTCAGATGATGCAGGTGACAGGCCTGTCTTCAGGCCCCTTGTCGCAATGGACAAGAATGACATCATAAAGATAGCTGAGGAAATAGGGACATTCGAGACTTCGATACTTCCATACGAGGATTGCTGCACCATTTTCGTTCCAAAGCACCCTGTTACCAAGCCGAAGCTCAAATTCATAAAGGCCCATGAGCAGGCGCTCGATGTTGAGGCTCTTGTTGAAAGGGCTGTCGAAGGCAGGGAGGTGTTCGACCTTTGAACGAATTTCTGAAGGACAAGCCTGAACACGGATATGAGGACTACACGGACAATTTCGAGCGTGAAGGGTCATGCTGCAAGGAAGGCGGCTGCGGTTGCGGAAATGGCAATGCGATTAATTCCGGGATGCTGAAAATAGGCCCGATTGACATTAAGGAGTGAGACATATGGCCAAGACGAGCATATTCAGCAGCAAGTACGAAAAGCGAAGAAAAAGAAAGCTGTTCATCAGGAACATGGCAATAGGTGCAGTTGTTGTCCTGGTGATAGCGCTTATTGTATACAAGCCGCTCATGCACAAGGTTGAGCAGGTAAGGCAAAGGATAGCAGAGGAAGAGTACCTGAAGAAAAATCCGACTGTAATCCCGACTGTCCCGGCAGCTGAAGAGAAGCCGGAGGTCCCGGTGGCCATGTCTTACAAGGTATTGCTCCCTTCCGGGAAGGAGGCTGAGGTCTTCTATGAGAAAACAGATGGCACTTTCAGCTTTCTGCCGGTCGACGAGACTGAATTCTGGTCGGGTGACGTGTCGCCTTCAAAGAAGCTTGCAGTGGTATTTGACAAGTCATCTCAGGAAATGGTACTTGTTGATGAGGCTGGGCTTCAGACTGACATAACCTACAGGGTCTACAGGAACAGCAAGGGATACTCTGAATCCAAGGAAAGCATAATGGCAAGGATAGATGGCTTCGTCTGGGCTGAAGAGCCAAGGTTCCTTTCAGAGAGCAAGGTGGTGTTCATGTCGATGCTCCCATGGTTTAAAGCTGAAGACAGGTACATGTACGTGTATGACATCGCTGAAAAGACACACAAGAGCTTCCAGGCAATAAAGGGAAGTGAAGTTTTATTCGGTGAGCTAACTGACAAGGGGCTTATGGTGACAATGGACGGCAAGGTCAGTTACCTTACTCCGGAGCTTAAGGTAGTAAAGGAGTGAAAAATTGGACATAGGGATTTCAACCGCAATCTTCTATCCCGATGAGACTACCGAGGATGCCATAAGGCTTGTATCGTCAAAGGGCTTCAGGACTGGCGAGATCTTCGCCAACAGCTTTTCGGAATTCACTGAGGACTACGGACATATGCTTGCTGATGTTACCAAAAAGAATGATTTCAAGGTGACGTCAATCCATACGGTCAGCTCTGCGTTTGAACCATATCTCTTTGACAGGTATGAGAGGAGAAGGGATGACTTCTTCAAGATATTCAAGGATTTTGTAAGGTTCGGGAATATCCTGGGTGCAAAGGTATATACTTTCCATGGGCTCGTTTCTAACCATGGAAACAAGATCCAGATGAAGGACATAATCTATGTCTATGAGAAATTGATAGATGCAGCCGGGGCAGAGGGCATATCCATAGGACAGGAAAATGTCTCGTGGTGCCTGTCAGGAGACACGGAATACCTGAAAAGGCTGAAAGATGGCGTCAGGGGACCTCTGAAGTTCACGCTTGACATCAAGCAGGCTGTCAAGGCCGGAAGGTCCCCTTACGAGTACCTTGACATATATGGTACGGACCTTGTGAACCTGCACCTCAATGACAACGACAGTGACCATACATGCCTTCTGCCTGGCAATGGAACCTTTGATTACAATGAGCTAAAGGAACGCCTTGGCAGGGCTGGCTATAAGGGTCCGGGCATCATAGAGGTCTACAGGGACAACTATGATACTGTGGAGGACCTGGCAAGGAGCCGAAAGCTGCTTGCAGGACTTTTGTGACAGCATTGAAAATACATTAAAGTTCATATATAATATATTGGTTAGTATTTGAAAAGAGACCCGAAAGGGTATAGGAGGAATTTATAATATGGATGTCAAATTGGAGAAGCTCAGCTCAAGCAAGG
>DIWI01000102.1 GCA_002428415.1 Clostridiaceae bacterium UBA6110 | reverse complement strand
GGTAAGCGTATGCTATGTTCTGTACCCCGAATCCGAACAGCTGAGTGCCTTCCTTGAGAAGAGCCGTCATGTTAGGAAGAATAAGTGCAGCTACCGCTGACATAGCAACGAGGCTGTTTACCTTAAGCTTGTTTGCAGTGGTTATTGCGACCATTATCGGCAGGAAGTAAAGCGGAGCGTCTCCGATATAGCTCAGTATCTTGTATGAGGATGAGCCAGTGCTCATTATTCCTGCTACTGAAAGAAGAAGAAGGAGAGATTTCAGGACTCCGCCTCCTGCTATTGCAGGAACAAGCGGCTGGAAGACCCCTACCATGAAGTCAAGGATCAATGTACCAAGCTTCTGCTTCTGCTTGGGCTTGTCTGAAGACTGTGCTGCAAGGTCCTGGTTTCCGATAAGCTTCATGACCTCGTCATAGACCTCGACTACATCATTGCCAATTACAACCTGGCACTGGCCTGTCATCTTGACCGCCATTACTCCCTCGGTCGCCTCAAGCTTCTTTATGTCTGCCTTCTTATTGTCGACCAGCGAAAACCTGAGCCTCGTCGAGCAATGCTCAAAATGGGATATGTTCTCTTTTCCACCAACATTTTTCAGTACTTCGGTTGCGATTTGCCTGTAGTTCATTTTTCCCTCTCCTTTATGATCATCTTTCTTTCAGAACAAAAAAAGACCCAAAATGACAAATCGAATAAATTCGTCATTTAGGATCCTGCCTGCATTACCAGTCACATGTCCAAGTTTTATTCCGTTGTTGTCAGTATATCGACGAAAAAAGAAACCGTCAACAGCATTTTCAAATCTTGAAAATACCGTAAGCACCTATACATCACCCCACTTCATCGTAACCTCTTAACTGTAATGCTGGCAAGAATACACCTTTGCCTGCGGATCCAGCTCAGTTTGGTAATTTGTCACAAATCTTCATACATTTAGCATGGTTTATCAGAAACAGAACATCCGGATTGGATATTTGTGTATTTTGACAATCATGATTTTCCAGTTTGGCAATACCATTAAATCCTTTGATATTCAAAGAATATATTTTTTGATTTCTTTTATACTGCATGTAAACGATAAATGTTGTGATTTTACGTATAAATCCTTATAATGAAGACAACGACAGAAAGTCGAACGAAGTAAACGGAGGGTTTTTCGTATGAAAAAAATGTTGGCTATTGTCATGTCCATCTTGTTGGTAGGTATGGTCGCCGCGGGTTGCGGAGAGAAGACACCAAGCCCAACTACACCAAGCGGATTTGAAATTGCGCTTATCACCGACAAAGGAAACATCGATGACAAGTCATTCAACCAGGGAGCCTGGGAAGGCGTCGTGAAGTTCGCTACAGATGCCAAGATCACACACAAGTACTACAAGCCGGAGGAAGCATCTGATTCCGGATATCTTGCAGCCATAGACCTTGCGGTAACCGGAGGAGCCAAAGTAATCGTAACTCCTGGATTCCTGTTCGAGGTTCCTATGTATGACGCCCAGACAAAGTATCCGAACGTGAAGTTCATACTTCTTGATGGAGCACCTCATACAGCTGACTACAAGACCTTCGAGACAAAGTCAAACGTAGCAAGCGTATTCTATGCTGAAGAAGAGTCAGGATACCTGGCTGGCTATGCGGCAGTAATGGACGGAATGACCAAGCTTGGTTTCATGGGCGGAATGGCAGTTCCTGCAGTTCAGGCATTCGGATACGGATTCCTTCAGGGAGCCGAGAATGCAGCCAAGGAGCTCGGACTTGCTGATGGAGCAGTAAAGGTCACTTACCACTATACAGGAAACTTTGAAGAGAACGACACCAACAAGGCTACTGCAAAGACCATGTACCAGGAAGGTGCTGAAGTCATATTCGCAGCAGGCGGAGCAGTAGGAAAGTCAGTAATGTCAGCAGCTACCGAAGCGAATGCGAAGGTAATCGGAGTTGACGTAGACCAGAGATATGACAGCCCGACCGTTATAACTTCAGCAATGAAGGGACTCGGAGCATCAGTCATAAGTGTTCTTGAGTCGATATACAAGACAAACAGCTGGACAACCTATGCAGGAAAGTCCACATACTTCAACGCTACAAACAACGGCGTAGGACTACCTACAGTTGTTATCGGCGACACCAAGGCCAATGCATTTGACAGATTCAAGAAATTTGACAAGGCAGCATACGACAAGGCATACGAGAGCCTTTCCAAGGGAACCGTAGACCCTATCCGTGAGCTCAAGGTAGCAGCGGAAACAGGATATGCAACTGCAGCAGAACTTAAGGACGGACTCAAGCTCGTTAAGGTTGCTGTAACTACAAGATAAACTTAAAGTCAGCTCGCATATTGGCCTGCGCCTTATGCAAGTAAGGAAACCAAATGGGGGAAGGCGCGAGTTTTCCCCTATTTTTGTCCAAAATAACAGGAAGGAAGAAGAGGTTATCGTGGAAAANNAACTATATTATCGAGATGCGCAACATAACCAAAGTGTTTCCAGGCATCATCGCCAACGATGATGTCACCCTTAACTTGAAAAAGGGCGAAGTCCATGCTCTTCTCGGTGAGAACGGAGCAGGAAAATCCACGCTCATGAGCGTCCTCTTCGGACTGTACCAGGCTGAAAAGGGCGAGATACGCAAAAATGGACAGATAGTCAAGATAAACAACCCTAACGATGCCAATAACCTTGGTATAGGAATGGTCCACCAGCATTTCAAGCTCGTCGAGATCTTCACAGTTCTTGAGAACATCATACTTGGCGTGGAGCCTATTAAAATGGGATTTCTTGAAGAGAGTGAAGCAAGGGAGAAGGTCGTCAAACTAAGCGAGCAGTATGGACTGAAGGTAGACCCTGATGAAGTTATTGAAAAGATAAGCGTCGGAATGCAGCAGAGGGTGGAGATACTCAAAATGCTGTACAGGGACAATGAAATCCTTATATTTGACGAGCCCACCGCAGTTCTCACTCCACAGGAAATCAAGGAGCTGCTTGAGATAATGAGGGGCTTCGCTAAAGAAGGCAAGTCAATACTATTCATCACTCACAAGCTGAATGAGATCAAGGAGGTCGCAGACAGGTGCACGGTGCTTAGAAAAGGTAAATATATCGGGACCGTGGATGTAAAGTCAACCTCCAAGGAAGAGCTGTCCAAAATGATGGTAGGCAGGGATATCGACTTTTCAGTTGATAAGAAGCCAAGCGAACCAGGGGATGTTGTCCTTACTGTCACAAACGTCACAGTACCTTCCAAGTCACACAAGAACAATGCCGTAAAGAACGTGTCCTTCAACGTAAGGAGAGGTGAGATAGTCTGTCTTGCAGGAATTGACGGAAACGGTCAGACTGAGTTCGTTTCAGCCCTAACCGGTCTCGAGAAGATTTCTTCCGGCGCCATAGCACTCGGAGGCAAGGACCTCACGAAGGCATCCATCAGGCACCGTTCAGAAGCTGGAATGAGCCATATTCCAGAGGACAGACACAAGCACGGACTTGTGCTTGACTATAGCCTCGAGGAGAACCTGATACTCCAGAGATACTGGCAGCCTGAGTTCCAGAAGAGTGGATTCCTGCGATTTGATGCCATGAGAAAGTATGCGGAAAAGCTTATCAGCCAGTATGACGTGAGAAGCGGCCAGGGTCCTGTGACACCTGCCAGGAGCATGTCAGGAGGAAACCAGCAGAAGGCGATTATCGCAAGGGAGATAGACAAGCACCATGAGCTTCTTGTGGCAGTCCAGCCTACAAGAGGACTTGATGTGGGAGCTATTGAATACATCCACAAGCAGCTTGTCAAAACCAGGGATGATGGCAAAGGTGTACTGCTGGTGTCACTTGAGCTTGATGAGGTCATGAATGTAAGCGACAGGATCCTCGTTATGTACGAAGGCGAAATCGTGGGTGAACTCGACCCGAAGAAGACAACAGTCGAAGAACTCGGACTGTACATGTCGGGAGCGAAGAGGAATACGGCAAAGGAGAACAGCCATGGAGAATAAGAAGACTTTTGACATCAGGCAAATAACCAAGAGCAAAGGATTCTCATCCTTCACCTCCGCATTGCTTGCCATATTCCTGGGACTTGTATTCGGATTCATAGTAATGCTGGCAGCTGATGCTGGAAATGCAATAGCTGGATTCACAAATGTAATGGCCGGGGGCTTCAAGCGTCTTGGTGACGTCTTATACTTCGCGACACCTATCATGATGACGGGTCTTGCCGTAGGCTTTGCCTTCAAGATGGGACTCTTCAACATCGGAGCTTCAGGCCAGTACACCATGGGCATGTTCTTTGCTCTTTATGTGGGATTCATGGTAAAGCTGCCTGGGACCCTTCACTGGATAGCTGCCATAGCAGCTGGAATGATAGGCGGCATGCTTTGGGGAATAATCCCTGGCCTATTCAAGTCACTGCTCAACGTAAATGAGGTCATCACTTCAATAATGTTCAACTACATAGGCATGTACCTCATTGACATGCTCATCCAGAGCAATGGCACCATGTATGTATCTTCAAAGACAAGGACCAACTATCTGCCTTCGACGGTTCAGCTTCCATCACTGGGGATCAGCGGATCTAATGTCAATATTTCAATTATCTTAGCAATAATAATCGGAGTGCTGCTATATATACTGCTTCAGAAGACTACCTTCGGTTATGAGCTTAAGGCCACTGGCTTCAACAAGTTCGCAGCAGACTATGCCGGAATGAACGGAAAGAAGAATATTATCCTCACCATGGCAATAGCAGGAGGACTTGCAGGTCTTGGGGGTGCTTTTGCAATACTTGCCCCATCAGGCATTACCGGAAGCAGCATGACCTATGAGCCGATAAACATCATAGCTTCAGCAGGCTTCAACGGAATTGCTGTAGCACTTCTCGGTAACTCTCACCCGCTCGGCATTATCTTCTCCGCCCTATTCATATCACACATCCAGAGAGGCGGAACCCTTGCTAGCCTTCAGGGCTACAAGCCGGAGATCATTGACGTCGTAATCGCCGTAATCATATACTTCTCGGCATTTGCGATGGTAATGAACGCAGCGGTCGGAAGGTTCTTCAAGAATCGGATGCACCGGAATGAAGCAAAGGAGGCGAAGTAAGTGGATACTCTATACTATCTTGTACAGAACATGCTTCCAGTAGGAATTCCACTGCTTCTTGTGGCGCTTGGAGGAATGTACAGTGAACGAAGCGGTGTAATAAACATCGCCCTGGAAGGAATAATGCTTTTTGGCGCATTCTTCGGAGCCCTGTTCGTATTCTCTGTGCAGAAGAGCGGAATGAGTCCCCAGACCATACTCCTGCTCGGAATGGTGGTAGCTGCGGTCTCAGGCCTTGTTTACTCACTCCTTCTTTCATTCGCCGCAGTAAGCATGAAGGCTAACCAGACTATCACAGGAACCTCTCTCAACATGCTTATACCTGCAGCAATACTTCTGTTTGCCAAGATGTTCTTCAACAGCGACGGAATAACCACTGACATGAACTTCTATATCCAGAAGGTCCCTGTCCTCGGTGACATTCCGGTAATAGGGCGGCTATTCTTCCAGAAGACCTATATGACCATATACATAGGCTTCATACTCATGGCCATTGTAACCGTGATCTTCTACAAGACAAGGTTCGGCCTGAGACTCAGGGCATGTGGTGAGCATCCTCAGGCTGCTGACTCAGTTGGAATCAACGTGTACTTCATGAGATATGCCGGAGTCAGCATATCAGGAATCCTTGCAGGAATAGGCGGTTTCTTCTACTCTGTTGGTGTAATGGACGGCAATGTCAACGGACATACCGGAGTCGCAGGATTCGGATTCCTTGCCCTTGCGGTAATGATATTCGGGCAATGGAGACCAGGAAGGATCCTATTTGCAGCCATGTTCTTCGCTTTCCTGAGGACCCTTGCATACTCAGTAGCTCTTATACCGTTCCTGAACAACCTTGGAATCAACCAGACCTACTACAAGATGCTTCCATACGTAGCAACCATGGTAGTCCTCGCCTTCACCTCCAAGAAATCAAGAGCTCCGAAGGCTGAAGGAATACCATACGACAAATCGCTTAGATAGTTAACTGAATAATATCATTGAAAGAAGTGCAGCCAATCCAAAAAACGGATTGGCTGCACTTCTTTCATATCAATCAGGTCATTAACCAGTCATATTCAGGTCAAATCAGAAAACTATACTGATAAATACAGATTCAAAGCTTTATCTCACAGTATTCGCTGACCTGACCGATACAATATTTCTCCATACCACAGCTGACAGAACCACCAGCCCTCCAGCAAGAGATACGAGCGTCGGCACTTCACCATCGAAGATGAATACCCAGAGCGGATTGAGAAGAGGTTCTATGACGGTTATGAGTATGGCTTCAAGAGCCTTGAGATGCCTTATTGCCAGGGCGTAGAGGATGTATGATACACCGAGCTGTACTGTTCCCAGAAGTACTATACCTATAAGGCTCTTAAGGTCCGGCAGTCCTCCCAATATGAATGGTATCGATACAAGGAATGTGGCGAAATTCCCAAGAAGCATGGTCTCAACAGGTGACCCGTCCTTCTGGAACCTGAGAGCTATGGTGACGCAGGCGAGAAAGAAGCCGGATAGAATCGCCACTATGTTTCCTGCTGTGTTGCCCTTCCCAGCTGAATCGGTGAAGAACAGCACCATTCCTCCAAGCACGATTATTATAGACGCTATATCGAACCAGCGCACCTTCTCCTTCAAAAGCCATACTGACAGCCCTGCTACGAATGCAGGTGCAGTATACTGCAGAAGGATGGCATTGGCTGATGTTGTCATTTTATTGGCTATAACAAACATGATGACTGTGCAAGCATACGCGCCTGCGCCAGCCAGCTGTGGCTTTGACAAAGTTATCTTCGGCTTCTTCAGATAGAAGAGTATGAGAAAACCTGCAATCAGGCTCCTTGAGCCTGCTATCGCCACCGGATTCCAATCTACCAGCTTTATTAAAATTCCTCCAGTGCTCCATAGCACGGCAGCCGCCAGCAGCTGAAGGATAGCTTTCTTTCTTTCGTTCATAGTACACTCCCCTTTTTAGCGGATACCTGAATATTATACAGCCAATATCATATTATTCACAGTATCAGATGATAATGAGTTTCATAATCTCGATTGTGATTACACTGGTTCACTTGTTAACAAATAATTAACAATCATATGTTCTTTGTTACACCTCTGACGCTATGTTTTCCATATGTATGTATTACAATAGAATTGACCTGTTACCCGAATCATCAGAGGGGGATTTTTTATGGTAATCGACGCTAAAAATCTTGTAAAACGCTATGGGACACTTACTGCACTGGACCATCTTGACATCGGAGTGCATGAAGGCGAGGTATTCGGACTACTGGGTCCCAACGGCTCAGGGAAGACCACCGCGATCAACTGTATCCTGTCCCTTCTCGAGTATGACGAAGGAACCATCGACGTATTCGGAAAACCGATGACTCCTGAAAACTACGAAGCCAAGCGGAACATTGGCATCGTGATGCAGAACGTAGCTGTATTCCAGGAGCTGACCGTATACGAGAACATCGACTATTTCTGCGGACTTTATGTGACCGACAAGGCACTAAGGAAAAAACTGGTGGATGAAGCCATAGAATTCACAGGATTGGGGGATTTCAGGAAGTTCCGGCCCAAGAAACTGTCAGGCGGCCTTTTAAGGAGACTGAACATAGCCTGCGGGATAGCACATAAGCCGAAACTCATAATCCTTGACGAGCCTACTGTCGCTGTAGATCCGCAAAGCAGGAACAAGATACTTGAAGGCATCGTAGAACTTAATAGAAATGGTGCAACTGTCGTCTATACCTCCCACTACATGGAAGAGGTAGAGCAGATTTGCACAAGGATCATGATAATAGACAAGGGAAAAGCTATAGCAATCGGAACCAAGGACGAGCTGAAGGAAATGGTCTCAATAGGTGAAAAGGTAATTGTTGATACAGCTGAACCACAAGAGGCTGTAATGAATGAATTCAGAAGCATAGATGGAGCAGCCTCAGTCTCATACTTGGATGGTGCACTTACAGTTATCTCTGAAAAGGGCATGAGCAGTATCGAGGAAGTCCTGGAAATCCTGAAGAGGACAGGAGCTCCTTATTCGAGGATACGAACAGAGCTTCCGACACTAAACGACGTATTCCTTGAAATCACCGGCAAGGAGCTCAGAGACTGAGGAGGGTATTGATGTTTATCCATATTTACACAACCAGACTGAAATGCCTCCTGAGGGATAAGGAGATGATATTCTGGTCCCTCCTATTTCCTATGGTTCTCGCACTTCTATTCAATATTGCGTTTTCAAACCTGAACGAGCATGAGACCTTTGAACCAGTTGACATTGCTGTTGTGAAGGATTCAGCTTATGAGACCGATATGGCATTCAGGGATGCACTGAGAAGTGTCTCAACAGGTGATGAAAGACTGTTCGAGCTAAAGGAGGTATCTATTGCCGAAGCTGAAGAATTGCTTCTCACAAATGAAATAAGCGGCTACATACTAGCAGGTAAATCACCGAAGCTTGTAGCATCAGATACAGGTCTTGGGGCTTCCATGGCCAAGATATTCCTGGACAGCTACGGACAGACTGCGTCTTCGGTTACAACCATTCTAGCTAAGGATCCGTCTTCTCTGTCAAGGCTTATGGCAAGCCTTGAGAAGAGGCTTGAATATACCGAGGAGGTATCGCCTGAAGGCGGAAAGCCTGACAATATCCTTAATTACTTCTATTCACTGATAGCAATGGCCTGCATGTATGGAGCGTTCTTCGGCAACAGGGAAATAATGGATATACAGGCCAACCTTTCACCACTTGCTGCAAGGGTATCTGTATCTCCAGTCCACAAGCTGAAGTCATTCATATCAAGCATCCTTGCATCCATAACACTTAGCAGTGCAGAAATACTTCTGCTCCTCCTTTTCCTTTCAAAGGTCATTGGCGTTGAGTTCGGTGATGATACCGGTCTGGTCATACTGACAGCACTCGCCGGTTCATTCACAGGAGTGACGTTTGGCGCATTCATCAGCTCTCTGGTCAAGAAGGATGAAGGTGTAAAAATCGGAGTCATCATCACTGTATCCATGGTTGGCTCATTCCTGGCAGGAATGATGTATGAGGATATGAAATACATTGTGCAGCAAAATGTTCCCATACTTTCGTATCTTAATCCGGTAAACCTGCTTACAGATGCATTCTACAGCCTTTATTACTACAGCACGTACTCAAGGTATGCCCTTAACATGGGAATCCTTGCAATTTTTGCCGCAGTCTTCTGCATCGGAACATATCTCGTGGTGAGGAGGCGAAAATATGCAAGTATTTAAGCTCTGCCTCAAGATCATAAAGAAAAACCTTCCACTCATGATTATGTACGTTGTGATCTTCCTGGCAGTTTCAATGATGATTGCATCGGCAAACACCCAGAGGGATGATAAGATTTCAGTTTTCACCAAAACAAAAACAAACATGGCATTCATCTCAGAAGAGGATACTCCACTAACAAGAGGATTGAAGGAAGAGCTTTCAAAGGTCGCAGCCTTCGTTGAACTTGATGGCTCCGAGGATTCCGTAAAAGACGCCCTTTTCTTCAGGAAAATCTACTACGTGCTGCGCATCCCGGAGGGCTTTACCGCTGATCTGTTGTCTGGCGGAGACCTGAAGCTTAAGACAACAGTGGTACCCGGTACGATACCTGCAGTGTACCTCGACATGGCAGTAAATAATTATCTCAATACAACAAGGCTATATGCAGATTCACTTCAGGATGCTGATGCTGAGTATATAGCAGCTGAGGTGGCCAGGGATCTTTCAGTGAGTGCTGAGGCTTCGATATCAATTCCGGAAGGTTCTGCGACAGAAGGAAACTTCTCAGTCTTCTTCTTCAATTATCTTGCTTACTCACTGCTTTCAGTGCTGATACTTGGAATAAGCTCAGTAATGATCGTACTCAAGGATAAGGATATCCAAAAACGCAACCTTTCATCGCCACTTAGCAGAGATTCCATGACGGCACAGATGTTCGCCGCTATGGCCATCTTCACTGTGGTTACATGGATTATTATGGTTGCCGCATGCTTCCTGATGAACCTGAAGAATAACCTTAACACCAATTTCCTTCTTTTCATGCTGAATTCATTCGTATTTGCATTGACGAGCACCGGGATAAGCTTCCTGATCGCAAACCTTATTTCCGGTAGAAATGCGATATCTGCTGTGAACAACATTGTCACCATGGGATCCTGCTTCCTGGGCGGAGTTTTTGTACCGCAGGCCTTCCTTGGTCCCACAGTTCTTCAGTTCGCACGACTTTTGCCTACCTACTGGTATGTCAGGGCAAATACTGTCATTGGCTCGCTATCGAAATTCGAGTTCCAATACACCAGTGAAATCTATAGCTCCATGGCTGTAGTCGCAGCTTTCGGAGTAGCCGCGTTTGTAGCATCGATACTTCTTGGCAGAAGAAGGAGTCTTGCAGCGTAGATATTTCCAGAGAGACCGTTCCATAGCCTCAAGGCAAAGGAATGGTCTTTTTCAATTTCAACAGTCGATCAATTTCGTCAAAACAATAACAATTCTTAAGATACAGCAGAATATGTCGTATAATTGATATATCGCTGTCACTTCTGGGATTGGAGATTCAATGATGAATGGTGATTCAAATGGAGCATGACAAAAATTATAGAAAGAGATTTCGAAACGCAAATATTGCGCTATTTCTTGGTGCATTCAACACTTTCGCAATTATGAACAGCACTCAGCCCATACTTCCGAACCTTGCTTCGGAATTCAGGCTGCTTCCGGCATCTGCAAGTCTTGCACAGTCGGTTACCACTCTGACCCTCGCCTTCTGTCTTCTGGTTGCAGGATCAATATCAGAGGTCTATGGCCGGAAGGTAGTCATGTCGATTTCAGCGGTAACGTCATCGATACTTGCCATTCTCTCAGGGTTTTCAGCTACATTCGATATGCTGCTTGTTACAAGGGTTCTTCAGGGAATAGCCCTGGCAGGACTACCTGCTATTGCAATGGCCTATATAAGCGAGGAGTTTGACAAGAAGGATATCCCCTTCGCCATGGGACTGTACATCAGTGGAAACACAATAGGCGGTATGTCAGGAAGGCTCATCATCGGTCTCATTGCTAATATATTCACCTGGAGGTCGGCTCTCATATTCATAGGAGTCATAGGCCTTCTCAACAGCATAGGATTCGTTCTTCTGCTCCCTGAATCAAGGCATTTTGTTGCCAAGCGCATGGATGTCAGTAGCCTTGCCGGATCACTCCTTGACCACATAAAGAACCCAAAGCTTCTGCTTATTTACGGAATGTCCTTCCTAATGATGGGAAGCTTCGTATCGATATACAACTACATAGGCTTTGAGCTTATAGCCCCTCCATATCTCCTGGATAAAAGGCTTGTTAGCTTCGTATTCCTTATATACCTTACAGGAACCTTCAGCTCCACGTTCCTAAGCAGCCTTTCCGCAAGACACAGGAGGTCACACATCATAATACCTTCAATGCTTATCATGATTGCCGGCATCACAATGACCCTCTCCGGAATTCTTGCAGTTACGATCCTGGGTGTCGCACTCTTTACCTTCGGCTTCTTCGGGTGCCATCCGATAAACAGCGCATGGGTCGCAGGCATTGCAAAATCAAGCAAGGCCCAGGCAAGCTCCCTTTACCTGTTCTTCTACTACGCCGGAGCCAGTGTTGGAGGAACGGTATCAGGCATCTTCTACCAGATAAACGGCTGGTCCGGCATAGTAATTGCTGTTTCTTCATTTGTGCTTATCTCGCTTGTTTTCCTGATTGTGCTCACTACAAAGTACAGGGAAGTCGAATCATTAGCGTGAAAAAGGGACTGCGGTATTATTCCGCAGTCCCTTCTGATCAGTATTCCATCTCCATTTCTGTTATCCTGTCAAATATCTCCTGGTTTACCGGAGTATCTATTCCATGCTTTCTTCCCAGCTCAAGAACCGTACCGGCAAAGAGCTCAAGCTCGCTCAGCCTCCTGGCCTCCACGTCCTGTCTCATTGATGGCTTTCCATCCGGACTGAGAGTGTTCAGAATGCCCATCCAGTACTCAAGGTCCGCCTCAGTAAGGTTCACGCCTTCCTTCTCAGAAAGAGCAATAACCTCCCTCATGGCAGATTTCATCATCTCCCTGGAAGCCCCTTCCTTATGTATCTCTCCATAGGTACCGCCATAAAGGGATACAACCTGGTTGACACCGACATTAAGCATGAATTTGCTCCACATCTTCCTGTACATGTCATTTTCCATCTCACACTTTACACCATGGCTGTTCAGGAATTCATGCAGCGCCAGAATCCTCTCAGTTGGCTCATCCATCTTCTTCTCGCCAATTACGAGCATCCCCATATTCTTGTAGGTAAGAGCATTGCCTTCCTTTACCGCATCCATGCCCTGTGCTACGCAGTATACCACCTTGTCATGTCCGAAGGCATCCCCCAGTACCTCCTCGCTCTTTATCCCGTTGAGAGTGGAGATAATTATCGTATTTTCGCCTATCTGATGCTTCATCGAACTTATAGCATCCGCAAGTCCGTTATACTTTACTGCAAAAATTGCAAGATCGACAGGTCCATTATCTTCGTCTGATGACTGGAACTCGAAGCTGCATCTCTCACCGTTGCTGTAAATGCCCTGATCTTCATACCTTTTTATCCTGTCCCTGTCTGCAACTACCTTGAAGCTACCTTTCTCCATGGTCTTCCGGAGCTGGTTACCGAACATTACACCAAGCGCTCCAAGCCCGACAAGCGACACCTTCCTTATTTCCATATCAGCCCTCCTGTATATATATAAGAGAATATTAGGACTATTTTAACATGCATGGTTAGCTCATGGCAATATATGTTTAACCGTTTACAGTTTTAGCTCATGATGATATTCTGGTCATATAACCACAGGAACTCTTAGAAAAAGGAGGATGACTAAATGGATAAAGTAGCCATATTCGCATTCAGGGGAGACCCCACGTGCTTCGTGCACGTTCTGCTGAACTCAATCGACATGAAGGAAAAAGGTATTGATGTAAGGGTAATTCTTGAAGGAGAAGCTGTAAAGCTTATAAAGGAGATGAGGGAGTCTGGAAACAGACTTTTCGAAAAGGCATTTGAGATGGGACTTTTTGACAGCGTATGCAAGGGCTGCTCAGCAAAGTTCGGTGTGCTTGAATACAACCTTGGCTCCGGGATACCTGTAAATGGAGACATGACAGGACATCCCCCAATGGAGCCCTATATCAGGCAGGGCTACAGCATAATAACGCTTTAAGCGAAAAACCGGAATCACAGGCGATTCCGGTTTTTAAGTTCTTTTCTATTCTAAAGCAAAGCTTCAACGAATCCTGAGGCAGCAAGGACAACGAGAGCTGCAATCAGCGTATTCGTCTCTTCCTTTGTGAAAGTGAGGTCAACGATCTTCTTCTCTACTATCCAGTCCTTTGGAGGGAACTTATCTGATACCTTTATGCTAAGTCCAAGGGACCCGGCGCAGAACATAGCATAGGACATATATTCAAGAAGTCCAGTCTTAAGGAATCCGGCTGCATAACTGCCAATCCCCTGGAAGAATTCCGGTCCGCCGTTCATTCCTCCGAACCATCCGCCTGTTGCCGCCTGAAGCAAAAATATGGCCAGGCCTGGAGTAAGGTTCCCTGACCTTACAATTATGTTGCCGCCAACTATGAAAAGAACCACCGTGCCGCTGTCTGCGATGATCCTTATAGGATCCTTTACAGCTTCTGCTGCGCCGTCAGCAGGAACACCCGGCCATGAATCCCCATGGGTCAGATAAGAGATTAGGAACATGACCGCATATATCGCCATGAACCAGGCAAAGAGCGGGACCACCCTTTCCATTGGCTTCTTTTCGTAAAGTTTCTTAAGCATTTCTTCAACTCCTGATTATTGGATTATGGCATAATTTCTAATTCCAGTATATCATTTATAGGCAGAGTTTATACTTAAATAAGAAGTTTCTGTAAAGGTTTGTATTTTTATTACAAAATTTCGTTTTGTATGTTGTATTTTTATTTCATAGCCGTATAATGGTGTCAAAGGCAGAACAAGGAGGATTCTAATGGATTTGACAAAACTTACTACTGAATCAAGAAACCTTGACACTTTGGACATTGACAGGGTATCCACCGTTGAGATGATGAGGATGCTTAACAGGGAGGACATGAAGGTTCCTGGAGCAGTTGCAAAGTCGCTGGGCAGGATCGCTGAAGCGGTGGATGCAGCTGCTGCTGCACTCGCGACAGGCGGCAGACTGATCTACATCGGTGCCGGTACAAGCGGAAGACTGGGCATACTTGATGCTTCTGAATGTCCGCCAACCTTTGGTACGGATCCTGGAATGGTCATCGGAATCATAGCAGGTGGCAGGGAAGCAATACTCGCTGCTGTTGAAGGTGCCGAGGACGATTTCGCCGGAGGAGCCCGTGACCTGGTCTCTGCAGGATTCACGAAGGACGATATACTTGTGGGGATTGCAGCAAGTGGAAGAACTCCATATGTACTGGGAGCAATCGATCATGCAAAAAAGACAGGTGCGGTTACCGTATCAGTATCCTGCAATCCCGGGTCAGAAATGGCTCAGGCTGCTGACATACCAATCGTTGCAGAAGTAGGACCAGAAGCTATAACCGGCTCCACAAGGCTCAAGGCAGGAACCGCTCAAAAGCTCATACTGAACATGATAACGACCGGAACGATGGTTAAGCTCGGGAAGGTATACTCAAATCTCATGGTTGATGTTTCGGCAACAAACGAAAAGCTTATCGAAAGAAGAAAGAACATAGTCATGCAGGCTACAGGCGCCGACTCAGATGAAGCTTCAAAGCTGATCGAGCTGTCTGAAGGTAACCCCAAGCTTGCAATACTCATTAAGCTTACTGGATTGGACAGGGATGAAGCTTCATCGCTGCTCGAAAAGAGCAGCGGATACATATTGAAGGCGATCGATGCTACTGATAAGAAAGTCAGGGAGGAATAGAAATGGCTGTAAAAAATGACAGACTGACATCCGAGATACTTGAAAACGCTGGCGGCAAGGATAATGTCGCTTCGATAACAAACTGCATGACACGTGTAAGGATGACATTCAAGGACAACTCCAAGGTCAACACAGACAAGCTGAAAATGGTTGAAGGTGTAATGGGAGTCGTTGAGAGCAGCGGACAGTACCAGATCGTAGTGGGACCCGGAACCTCCACCAGGATTGCCCAGGAGCTCGAGAAGGCTACGGGAATAAAGGGACAGGTCGATGCAGAATTTGGAAATGCCGATGCTGTAAAGAAGGATATGAAGGCAAGGTATGAGAAGCCATTCTCGAAGGTCCTGAAGTCAATATCCAACATATTCATACCGCTCATACCTGCATTCATTGCATCAGGACTCATAATGGGTATAAACAATCTTTTGAAGAATCCTCTTGTGCTTCCAGGCTTCGCTGCTGCAAATCCTGCACTTGTTGGACTTCTCGGCATCTTCGGAGCCGCAATATTCACGTATATGAACATACTGGTAGGCTACAATGCAGCCAGGGAATTCGGAGGCTCTGCCGCTCTGGGAGCAGTAATGGCAGGAATCCTCATGCATCCGTCGCTTGGTGACATAGTGCTGTTCGGAACCAAGCTGGTTCCAGGCAGAGGAGGAATCATAGCAGTCCTTCTTGTAGTGTTCTTCGCCTCTAAGGTTGAGAAAGCAGCAAGAAAGGTCATGCCTGAGTCACTTGACCTCATACTGACTCCCCTTATTACAGTACTTGTAGCAGGAGCCGCAGCGGTTCTCGTGCTTCAGCCACTTGGAGGCTGGATATCAGAATCCATAGGCAGGACAGTAACCGGTGCCATATCGGGTGGCGGAGCCTTCATTGGAGCAGCGCTTGCTGGCACATTCCTTCCGCTTGTAATGACAGGGATCCATCAGGGACTTACTCCGATCCATGCTGACCTCATTGCATCAAAGGGCTTCACCATACTCCTTCCGATACTTGCAATGGCAGGTGCCGGGCAGGTTGGAGCTTCAATTGCAGTATATTTCAAGACCAAGAACAAGAGGCTCAAAAGAACAATAGCCTCCGCACTTCCTGTAGGAATCCTTGGTGTTGGAGAACCTCTCATATATGGTGTAACACTTCCTCTTGGAAAACCATTCCTCGGTGCATGCATCGGTGGAGCGGCAGGAGGAGCTGTAGTAGCGGCATTCGGCAATATTGGAGCTGTAGCAATGGGTCTTTCCGGTCTGCCTCTGGCAGCAGCAATCGTGCCAGGCGGAGCCATGAAGTACCTGATCGGAGTCATATCGGCATACGTGGTTGGCTTCATAGCGACCAGCCTCATCGGCTTCAATGATCCTGTAGAAGAATAAGACCATGGGAGGGCGAAGACATGCATGGAATTTCAATATTTCCCGGAATGGGATATCTACTTGAAGACAACCTTAAGTATATGGAGGAAGCCTCAAGAAGAGGCTTCACCAGGGTCTTCACCTCCCTTCACATACCTGAAGCTGGAGGTACCCTTGAATATGAGGCTGCTGCAATTGCTGAGAAGGCAGCTTCACTGGGTATGGAGCTGACACCTGATGTATCTAAGGGCTATATGAAAAGGATGGAGAGCCTGGGGCTTGGGATACATGCTCTGAGACTTGATTTCGGATTCTCCCCTGAGGAGATAGCGGAGCTTTCAAATTCTGAAAGGTACAAAATTCAGCTGAATGCATCTGTCCTTGATGAGGAAAGCATGGACATGCTTCTTTCACTTGGACTAGACCCACAAAACGTTGAAGTCTGCCATAACTACTACCCAAGGCGCGATACCGGAATATCATGGGATTTCATGAGGAAACGAAACGATTATTTTCATTCAATTGGGATGAAGACAATGGCCTTCATTCCATCCCTCTCAGGAAGGAGAGGACCACTTTTCGAAGGATTGCCGACGGTTGAAGCACACAGGGATATTCCGCCGCTGGTCTCAGCTCAGCACCTCATGAAGGGCGGAACAGACCTTGTTCTGTTCGGTGATGCCATAGCTTCCATTGATGAACTGGATTCCCTTTCAGGAATAAGGCCGGATGTGGCGAGGCTCCCAATACGTCTGTCAGCGAATGACTCTGAAGCAACAACATACCTGTCAGGTATACATCACAACAGACTGGACCCGGCAGAGTACGTTATAAGGTCTGAAGAATCACGGATGATTAAAAAAAGTCAGGTTTCTCCTGCAAATTGTATAAACAGGAATGCCTATTCTGTTACAATTGATAATAATGGTTATGGAAGGTATGAGGGCGAGCTTCAGATTGTAAAGAAGGATCTGCCTGCTGACCCAAGGGTGAATATCCTTGGAAGCTCCAGGGAAGGCAGGCTACTTATTGACATGCTCGGCCCCGGAGATGCTTTCGAGTTCCACATACTTAAAGATAGGATGTGATCAGATGGCTGGATTCCTTAGAATCGAGCAGATGCGAGCAGGCTTCTCCAAATCGGAGGAAAAGATCGCAGACTATATACTGCAAAACGAATCGAAAATACCTAAGCTGAATGTGAAGGAGTTCGCAGACAGCGTCGGTACAAGCACAGCCAGCATAGTCCGATTTGCAAAGAAGCTGGGATATCAGAGCTTCGTAGAGTTTCGGCTCGGATTCCTTGAGTATCTCAAGGAGTCAGAAAGCGGGACTACGGTATATGAGGCTGTGGAAAAGGGTGACTCCATGGATGAGATCATCGATAAGATCAGCTCGGGTAACTCCAAAGCCATACTCGACACTGCAGGAAGCTTGAATTCCGGGATGGTTGCACGTGCAGTGGATGCAATACTGAAGGCTGATAGGGTCTACTTCTTCGGAGTAGGTCAGTCTGCACTGGTTGCTGAGGATTTTCAGCTGAAGCTCATGAGAATTGGAAAGGACACCATCTTCTACAAGGATCCGCATAGCCAGCTTGCCTCTTCAGTGCATCTCAGGAAGACTGACCTTGCGATAGGCATATCCAACAGCGGAAGCTCCATGGAGGTGTTCAAGGCACTTGAGAAGGCCAAAAGCAAGGGCGCGACGATAATCAGCATGACAAAGCTTGGCAGAAATCCAATTTCAAGTCTGGCAGATATTGATTTCCACACCATAGCTGAGGAGAAGAACTACAGGACAGGCGCCATCGTATCCAGGATGGCACAGCTGGCGATCGTGGACATACTCTTCATTGGCGTCGCAAGGATGAGCTTCGATGAAGTCAGGGATGATATCAAGGAAACAAGGAGCATGGTTGAGGACTTCAAGCTGAAGCAGCCATGATAAAAAAAGCGTAACCGGTAAAACTGCCGGTTACGCTTTCTTTATTTGCCAGATAGAGCCTCGAGCTTGTCCATGAACGGCTTCAGTATCCCATACAGCTTTCTGCTGCGGACCACATAGCTCGTATGGCTTTCGCCCTCAAGCACCCTGAGCTCGCTCCCCCTTATATGCTTCGCGATATGTCTCGTATGCTCCTCTTTTACCAAGTCCCTGCTTCCGGCAAGGACCAGGACAGGTACTGAGATCCCTTCAAGCTCCTCATCCTTTATGTCAGGCTGGGTCATCATCATCTTTACCTTTCTGCTTCTTGTAAAGAGATGAATGAGTCTGAAGATCAGAAGATATGCTCCCCTTACTCCGTCAGGCCTCAGGTTAGCCCCGCTGACCGCTATTCCAGAGACGATATCTGGGTATCGTATTGCAATAAGAAGTGCCACTATTCCCCCATCGCTGAAGCCATATACGAAGGGCTTATCGAGTCCAAGCTGCCTTATTAGTCCTGCAGTATCTTCCATCATGAGCTCATAGCTCAGGTCACCTTCACCAGTACTCCGGCCATGTCCCCTGCTGTCCATGGCATAGACTGCATGGTCCTTCGACAGCTCCTCAGTGAGCACGTCGAATATCTCATGGCTCTCCCCGTTTCCGTGCAGCAGTACACAAGGCCTCCCTTCACCTGTCTTTTCATAGAAGATGTCTACGCCATTTGTCCTCACTATCACCAAGCCTCACCCATTCCCTTCAGCCTGAATTGGCCTCTTCAGCTTATTGCTTCCTTCATGGACCTTACATATTCGAAGATCTTTGGACCTGCTTCATTTCCATATTCGCCGATTATCCTGACTATGGCGCTTCCTACTATCACTCCATCTGCTGTTTTTGCAATATCCTTGGCCTGCTCGGGACTGCTTATGCCAAAGCCTACAGCAATCTTCGTGTCTGTTGCTTCCCTTGCAGCCTTCACAATTGATGTTATATCCGTCTTTATTTCGCTCCTTACCCCAGTGACCCCCATTGAGGAGACTATATACAGGAACCCTGAAGAAGCCTCGGCTATCATCCTTATCCTGTTCTCCGACGTAGGGGCTACAAGTGAAATAACATCTATACCGTTTTCCTTTGCAGCAGCTGCAACCTCTCCCTTTTCCTCGAAGGGCAGGTCAGGGATTATTATGCCGTCAATCCCTGTTTTTCTGCACCTTCCAAAAAACTCACTGATGCCAGTCTTGAATACCGGATTCATGTATGTAAGAAAAACCAGCGGTATCTCTGATACCTTCCTAACTTCCTCTACCAGATGGAACACCTTGCTAAGGTCCGTTCCGGATGCAAGTGCCCTTATGTTAGCCTCCTGGATCACCGGACCCTCAGCCATGGGATCTGAGAACGGGATGCCTATCTCCACAAGGTCAGCCCCCGCCCTTTCCATTTCCAATATGAATTCCAGGCTTTTTTCGATGCTGGGGTCACCTGCTGTCAGAAAGCCGATGAACGCCTTACCGTTTTCAAACGCCTTCCCTATCCTACTCATTCAGGTCCACCCCCTTGTATCTTGCTATAGCCGCCACATCCTTGTCCCCTCTTCCCGAAAGGCAGATGATCATTATCGAATCCTTTTTCATTTCGGGTGCTGTCTTCATAGCATATGCAACCGCATGGGCGCTCTCGATGGCGCATATTATCCCTTCGGTCCTGGCCAGATACTCGAATGCTTCCACTGCCTCGTCATCGGTAACGGGCACATACTTTGCCCTTCCCCTGTCAAACAGGTCAGCGTGCTCAGGTCCAATACCTGGATAGTCAAGTCCAGCCGATATGGAATAGACTGGGGCGATCTGCCCTTCGTCATCCTGGCAGAAATATGACTTCATGCCATGGAATATGCCTACAGTGCCTGTCGAGAGTGTGGCAGCGTGCATGCCGCTGGAGATGCCTCTGCCGGCCGCTTCGCAGCCAACGAGCTCAACACTTTCATCCCCAAGAAAATTCCGGAACATTCCCATGGCATTGCTTCCGCCTCCTACACATGCCACTACTGTATCCGGAAGCCTTCCCTCCACGGAAAGTATCTGCTCCCTGGCCTCCCTGCTGATTATGCTCTGGAAATCGCCTACCATTGTCGGAAAAGGATGTGGGCCCATGACGGAGCCTATGACATAGTGGGTATCATGAACCCTTCTTGTCCATTCCCTCATAGTCTCGTTGACTGCATCCTTCAGCGTCATGGTTCCGCTGGTAACTTCATGGACCTTCGCTCCAAGGAGCTTCATCCTGTATACGTTGAGTGCCTGCCTCTCTGTATCCTCCTTGCCCATGAATATCTCGCATTCCATCCCAAGCAGTGCCGCAGCAGTAGCCGTAGCGACTCCGTGCTGCCCTGCGCCGGTCTCCGCAATGACTCTGGTCTTTCCCATCCTCTTTGCAAGAAGCACCTGTCCCAGCACATTGTTTATCTTGTGTGAGCCAGTATGGTTAAGGTCTTCTCTCTTTAGGTATATCTTCGCTCCACCAAGGTCTTCAGTCATCCTTTCAGCGAAATAAAGAAGAGACGGCCGGCCGGCGTAATCCTTGAGGAGGGCATCCAGCTCCCTTACGAACTCCGGGTCCTCCATGGCTTCCTTATAAGCCTTTTCCAGCTCTATTATCTCATTCATCAGAGTCTCGGGCACATACTGCCCTCCGTGAATGCCAAATCTTCCATTACCCATTTTTGACCAGCCTCCTGATTTCCTTCATCTTCTCCAGGTCCTTGAACCCGTCGGTCTCAACTCCGCTTGAAAGGTCCACAGCAAACGGATGAAGCACATTTATTGCTTCCTCCACATTATCCTTGTTAAGCCCTCCTGCAAGAAAATAATCCCTCTGGACGCCTTCGAGAAGGCTCCAGTCGAATACCCTTCCTGTTCCTGCCCCGCTGTCAAAGAGAAGAAAATCTGCACTGCTCTTTTCGGCATTCCTGACATCATCTCTATTTTCAGGCTTTACAGCCTTTATAATCAGCGCTTTTGTCTTTTCCTTGAGATCTGCTATGTATTCTTCATCCTCGTGACCATGGAGCTGAACTATCGATATTATCCCGTCAGACAGTAGCTCAAGTATTCTGCTTGTCTCCTCGTCAACAAACACACCTGCGGTGGGTATTGAAGGATCGAGAAGCTTCCTGAGTTCAGCTGCCTTCTCACGCGTTACCTGCCTTTTGCTTGGCGCGAACACAAATCCCACGTAATCCGGCCTTACAGCATTGGCATATGAAATATCTGCTTTCCTGAACAGGCCGCATATCTTTAGCCTTGTCATATTTTCATCCCCTTAAGCTTCCTGAGCTCTTCCTTCTTGTCCGGACTCCTCATGAGAGTCTCCCCGATAAGGACAGCATCCGTTCCTATAGCCTCGAGCCTTGCTATGTCTTCCCTTATCCTGATGCCGCTCTCCGATACGAATATGACATTCTCAGGGACAAGCTTCCTTAGCCTGATGCTCGTCTCAATATCCACCTCAAAGGTCCGCAGGTCCCTGTTGTTCACTCCGATTACCCTTGCCCCGGCCTTCAGTGCCGAAAGCACCTCACCTTCATCATGCGCCTCCACCAGGGCTGATAGTCCCAGCGAGTGAGCGATCATAATATATTCTGAAAGGGTTTCGTCGCCAAGCAGAGAACAAATAAGAAGCACAGCAGAGGCTCCAAGCACCTTTGCCTCATATATCTGGTAGCTGCTGACTGTGAAATCTTTCCTGAGGACCGGTATGCTGACGCTATTTGAGATGTCCTTCAGATACTCATCGCTTCCCATGAACCAATAGGGCTCTGTGAGCACAGATATTGCTGAGGCTCCTGCCTTTTCGTATTCAATCGCTATCGAAATATGGTCAAAATCATGGGAGATTATTCCCTTTGATGGTGATGCCTTCTTCACTTCACAGATGAAGGACATACCCGGTGCCTTGAGAGAAGCTTCAAATGGAAACCCAGTATCCGGATCCATGTCCATCGCCTCTTTCATCACTACTTCAAGTGGCTTGACCCTCATCAGCCCATTAACCCTCTCTACAGTTCTCTCCGCTATCTTCTGGAGTATCATGCCTACGCCTCCTGTGATGCTGATATCAGAGCCTTCAGCTTTGCCAGAGCCGCTCCGCTGTCTATGGTATCCGCAGCTATGAGTATGCCTTCTCTGACTGTGTCTGAAGTTCCCGCAATATATAAGCAAAGTGCAGCATTGAGAAGCACTACGTCCCTTTTCGGACCTCTTTCAAGCCCTCCGAGTATTCTTTCAGTTATCACAGCATTCTCTTCAGGACTTCCTCCGACAAGGTCCTCAGGCATGCATAGCTTTAGGCCAAGTTCGCGTGGGTAAATCGTGCCTGACGTCAGCTTCCCGTCTCTTATCTCACAAAATTTTGTAGTTGTTGTAAGTGTCGCCTCATCAAGACCGTCTCCGCCGCAGATGACCATTCCCCTTTCAACTCCAAGGTTAGAAAGAACCTTCGCCAGAGGCTCAACCAGATCCTCGTGATACACGCCCATAAGCTGAAGCTTTGCTCCTGCAGGGTTAGCAAGAGGTCCTAATATGTTGAACACAGTCCTTATACCAAGCTCTCTTCTTACAGGTGCGGCATGCTTCATCGATGCATGGTAGCTTGGCGCGAACATGAAGCATATGCCATGCTCTTCAAGTATTTCCGCTGCTCTTTCGGCTTCTGTTGCAATGTTGACTCCGAGGCATTCAAGCACATCTGCAGCACCGCTCTTGCTTGAAACTCCCCTGTTCCCGTGTTTTGCGACCCTTACACCTGCTGCTGCCACCACAAATGCTGTAGTAGTTGATATGTTGAACGTACCTGCTAGGTCTCCTCCGGTACCCACGATATCCATTGCAGCCAGGTCAGATCTGACCTTCAGTGCCTTTTCCCTCATGACCTCGGCAAATGCTGTTATCTCGTCTATGCTTTCCCCCTTCAGCCTAATGGCAGTAAGGAAGCTTCCAATCTGCGACGGTGTCGCAACTCCATCCATTATCTCTTCCATTGCTGACCTGGCTATATTGTCATCCAGGTCCTTCCCATCCATTAAAAGTCCTATGGCTTCTTTTATCATTTGTTTGTCCCTCCAAGAAAATTCAGGAGTATGGTCCTCCCCATGGGAGTAAGTATCGATTCGGGATGGAACTGTACCCCGTATATGTCGTAGTCCCTGTGTCTCACAGCCATGATCTCCCCATCCTCTGTCCTTGCAGTAACTACAAGCACATCCGGAATTGTATCTCTCAATGCTGCCAGTGAATGGTACCTCGCTGCCTCTATCTTTCCAGGCAGTCCCTTGAAGAGGCTGCAGGTATTATCCACAGTAATTTCTGACTGCTTACCGTGCATGAGCTCCCTGGCATAGGATACGGTGGCCCCGAATGCTTCGCATATTGCCTGATGCCCGAGGCACACTCCAAGTATAGGTATCCTGCCTGCAAAATGCCTGACCACTTCGATGCATATCCCGGCATCTGACGGTTTTCCCGGCCCCGGTGATATTATGATCGCCTTTGGATTCATGCTTTCGATTTCCATCACAGTCACCGCATCATTTCTCACAACCATTACATCTTGGTCGATTGAACCTATAAGCTGGAACAGGTTGTATGAAAAGCTGTCATAGTTGTCAATAAGAAGTATCATTTCAAACCTCCTGTGAGCCTTTGATGGCTTCAATCACTGCCCTCGCCTTGTTCGCGCATTCTATGAATTCCGATTCAGGAACGCTGTCTGCGACGATTCCTGCCCCAGACCTTACAAACACTTTTCCATTCTTCTTGAATGCGGTCCTTATGGCTATGCAGGTATCCATGTTCCCGCTGAAATCAAGGTAGCCTATTGCTCCTCCGTATAGTCCCCTCTTGCAGTCCTCAAGCTCGTTAATTATCTCGCATGCCCTTATCTTCGGTGCTCCTGACAGCGTACCAGCCGGAAGCACTGCCTCAATAGCGTCCATAGCACCAAGCTCTTTCCTTATCCTTCCCGTTACCGTTGACCCAATATGCATCACATGCGAGAATTTAAGGACTTCAAGATATTCCTCAACCATAACGGTCCCGAACTCACTTATCCTTCCAAGGTCATTTCTACCAAGGTCAACCAGCATGTTGTGCTCCGAAAGCTCCTTCTTGTCAGCGAGCAGCTCCTCTGTCAGCCTTTCATCTTCGGCTGCATCCTTCCCCCTTGGCCTTGTGCCTGCCAGAGGGAATGTCTTCAGAACTCCATCTCTCAGTGTCACTAGTGTCTCTGGTGATGCTCCCGCAATTTCCATATCGTCGCTTCCAAGATAGAACATGTATGGTGATGGGTTGGTTGTGCGAAGCATCCTGTAGGTATCGAGGAGGCTTCCTTCAGCCTCAGCATGCATCCTGTTTGAAAGTACCACCTGGAAAATATCTCCTTCCCTGATATGACCTCTCGCCTTTTCTACCATGCTGCAGAACTCAGTCTTGTCATGCATCTGGCTAAAATCTGACTTGAGCTTGAGCTTTGGCCTGACAGCCTTCTCCCCGTTTCTGACGATTTCGACAATATTCTCAATCTCCCTGCAGGCAGCTGCATAACCTTCTTCCTTATCCCTTGAGTCAAAACTGACTATTACAGTAATCTTCTGCCTCAGGTTGTCGAATGCTATGACCTTGTCAAAAAGCATGAGGTCAACATCCTTAAGACCTTCCGCATCTCTTGCATCAAGCAAAAGGCTTCTTTCCTGATACTTGAGGTAGTCGTAGGAGAAATATCCCACAAGCCCTCCTGAAAAAGGTGGCAGGTACGGTAGCCTCGGGCTTGCATTGTCAGAAAGGATTTTCCTTATGTGCTTCCCCGGCTCCATGGTATATGTCTCGTATCCGTCTTCCCCTGTTACCGTAAGGTTCCCGTCAGTGCAGGAGATCTCAAGCTTAGGATCAAAGCCAAGGAATGTGTACCTACCCCAGTTCTCCGGATTCTCCATACTTTCAAGTATGAAGCAGTGCCTGCTTTTTGCCATGAGAGCCGACAGGACCTCCATCGGAGTCCTTATGTCCGAAAGTATCTCACGGCTCACTGGTATTCTCATGTATTCGTCTGTGAGATTTATAGCTTCATCAATTCCCGGTCTGTACATCTTTCCACCTCTTTATAAATAAAAAAACCCGCCCTTGACAATCACTGTCAAGGGCGGGAGTAACCCACGGTGCCACCTTGCTTCACACAGGTATGAGAAATAAGCCTGTGCAATCTTTTGAGGGATACTGACATATCCCCGGCAACTTACGTATGCCCTACGTCACAGGATACTAGGATCTCTCTTTTCGCTGCGCCCTCGGTGGCCCATTTAACAGTCTGCGTTCTGCCGGAATCTCAGCTTACCCGGTTCTCTGTAAGTGCACGGTCTGTTTTTATCCCCACGTCTTAGGTTTATGATATTGAATTAACACATATTATTGCAGGATGTTCCCATATTGTCAATATAATTTTCAAATTTTTGAAATTTCGTCAATTATTGTTGTATTATCTGAACACACAGCATTATGCTGCCTAAATCAGCAGTACCTATGATTGATATTATTCGCAGCATTATTAATATGCCATCTACCTAATAAGTACCTGACTATTGATTAGAATGTTACTACCTTGTCTGCCCATTCAACCACCTCAACGCAGTCGATCATGGTGCTTAACGGACAGACATCTGTCCCATTCATGCCTCTTCCTTTCAGGCAGGTCCCACAGGCAAGTATCTCGCCCTCAAGCTCGTTAAATGCCTTGACCTGCGCAGAAACATCATATTTCTCATGTGTCAAAAATTCAATCTCAACAGCTTCTCCCATAAGGAACACCTTCACCTCGTGACCTGTCTTCTTTGCTGTCACCGCAAACCTCATTGCATTCCATGACTTTTCAAATTCTTTTGTTTCGATTATTACTCCAAGCTTCATTTCATTCCTCCGTATTTATCTTTATAGTCTTCGCTCCATAGAAATTCGATACCTGGATTTCCCTAAACAACTCGAAATTCAGATGTTGCTCTATCTAATCATGTCACACTTTTCCATTTTGTAAAACTTACTTTTTACAAACTTCAAATTTTTCTTAGTTTGTAAAANNCAAAAAAGTTCTGAAACCTGCTTTGTCTATACGATTTGAGAACCTATTCTACCTTATTATTTTATATACAACTGAAATCAGGAATTAGCCCGTTTAGGCCGCACAAAGGAATAAGGAGTGCGACTGATGGCATTTTGAGCTTAGGCAACTCCCATTTGTTTTAATCCACGCACCCGCACGGGGTGC